>JBILTA010000280.1:0-7081 GCA_044371785.1 Pirellulaceae bacterium
CCGAGCTACAACCGGCTCGGCAGGGATTGCTCGGACGATGGAGGTTGCGCAGACGAGGGACTGCCGAGCTACAACCGACTCGGCAGGGATTGCGCGGACGATGGAGGTTTCGCAGACGAGGGACTGCCGAGCTACAACCGGCTCGGCAGGGATTGCTCGGACGATGGAGGTTGCGCAGACGAGGGACTGCCGAGCTACAACCGGCTCGGCAGGGATTGCGCGGACGATGGAGGTTGCGCAGACGAGGGACTGCCGAGCTACAACCGACTCGGCAGGGATTGCGCGGACGATGGAGGTTGCGCAGATGAGGGACTGCCGAGCTACTACTGCCGAGACACTCGCAGTTCCACCTCCGTTGGCCATTCGTCTTTAGCACCTTGAGGTACCAACTCACGATACTGGCAATTCCAATTCCACCAATCCCACTCAGGAAAATAAACATCACCCGTCGCTTGCGTCATCACGCGCGTCACCAACACTTCATCGCAATGTGGCAGCAATAACTTATAGATCTCAGCTCCACCCACGACAAACAAATGTGTCTCTTCGGGACAAAGCGTCAGCACACCATCCCAATCCGCAGCTACCTGCACCCCTTCGATCTTCAGGTCTGCATTGCGCGACAACACAATTGTCTTCCGACCAGGTAACGGCTTACCAATCGACTCGAAGGTCTTTCGCCCCATCACCAATGTGTGACCCATCGTCGTTCGTTTAAAACGCTGCAAATCAGACGACAATTTCCAGGGCAATTGATTCCCATTGCCAATCAATCCATTTCGATCCATCGCAACGATTGCTGTGACTCGGGGTGCCATCGCGTTTGATCACTTTTTAAAATTGAATTTCACTACACCGAAACCGCTACCGGATCACCGATGTACCATTGACTCAAATTATCAGGGCTGCGATGCACTTCCCGATACAACGTATCACGCTCCACAGGCACTCGTCCCGTCTCCGCAATCAATCGCTTCATCTGTTCCACCGTCAACATCTGCGGTGTCGTCGCCCCAGCGTCATGATAAATCAACTCATGTCGAACTGTGCCGTCAATGTCATCAGCCCCATAATTCAACGCCACTTGAGCGGTCTCGATCCCAAGCATAATCCAATACGCTTTGACGTGGGGCACATTGTCCAAGAACAGACGCGCCACAGCCATCGTCCGCAAATCCATCAACGCGGTTGGCTTAGGTATGTGCGACAGCTTCGTGTTGTCGGGATGAAAGGCCAACGGAATAAAAGTTTGAAATCCGCCTGTCTCATCCTGCAATTCACGCAAACGCGATAAATGATCAATACGGTGATAAGCGTTTTCAATTGACCCATACAACATAGTACAGTTGCTCTTAATGCCGAGTTGATGAGCTGTTCGGTGCACTTCAACCCATTTGTGCGAGTTCGCTTTGTGCTCGCACAATTGCGATCGAACTTCGGGATGAAAAATCTCCGCCCCACCACCAGGCAAACTTCCCAATCCCGCATCCCGTAGGTCCGATAGAATTTCGCGCAACGTCTTCTTGGTCAGAAACTCGAACCAGTTGATTTCAACCGCCGTCCAACCCTTCAAATGCAATTGCGGGTAAGCCTGATGCAAGGTACTCAAAATACCCCGGTACCAATCGTATCCGAGTTGATGATGCAACCCACCTACGATGTGCATTTCTGTGCAGCCGTTGTCAATTGCTTCACGACCACGCTGCAAGATCTGCTCCTCGGACATCACATACCCTTTAGGGTCACGCAAATCCGATCGAAACGCACAGAAGCGACAACGGTACACACAAACATTGGTAGGGTTGAGATGGGTATTGATGTTGTAGTAAGCAACCCTACCGTGCATCCGCTCGCGCACCCAATTCGCCAGCGATCCAACTTCCTGGAGCGGCACAGTTGGGTCGTACAAAAACAATCCGTCATCAAACGTCAATCGTTCGCCCGCCTCAACCTTTTTCCGAATGTCCCGTAGGCGGTCTTGAACTTTTGGATCGCTCATATCGTTTCCCGTTTAATTGCAACTCGCGCGGTCGCCCATTCCCATACTCGTGAACCGCATCTAACTAGTACAGTTAACTCATGTCGGCTCATGCCTGAAGGTTAGCCCTTTACGCCCACCGGATCAAAGTACTCAGGCTCTTGCCCTGACGCCCATTTGATGTTGCACCCAATGCTGGGCTTTTGCAATTCGGCCACCGGTTTACCGGCAAGCACTGCATCAAGAGCCGCACGTAGATCTTTTCCCGTTAGAGGCAAGCCATTCTTGGGACGGCTATCATCGAGTTGTCCTCTGTACACCAAATGATGATTGGCATCAAACAAGAAGAAATCGGGCGTGCATGCGGCTCTATAGGCCCGAGCCACCTCCTGTTTAGCGTCAAATAGATAGGGAAAAGAGTAGCCTTGAGCTGCTGCTTCGGCACTCATTTTTTCCGGACCATCATCGGGATGGGAGCTCACATCATTGGAACTGATGCCAACCACACCAACACCTTTCGCCTGATATTCACTAGTCAATCGAGCAATCTCGCTCGCCACATGCTTCACATAAGGGCAATGATTGCAGAGGAAAATAACCAACAATGGCTTCCCCGTGAAGTCGCTGTTGCTCACGGTTTTACCATTTGCATTCGCTTGGGTATCGGCCAAAGAAAAGGCAGGGGCCTTTGTCCCTAACGCCAACATGGTGCTCGCTGTCCGTACCATTGCTCATCCCCTTGTGAAGTCTGACCTGCATTTAGCTTCCGGCTGCATTTGCTTCCGATGCTCAGATTTTAGGGGTCAGGGGACGTTTTGCCCACCGCCAAGTCGAGGAAAAAGCCGGTATGCGTTGACAGTCGTGATTTCTCCCATCTTTTCTGGAGCCACAAGTCGAGTTTGAGCCAATATTTCCAACGTATGCAAAACTCGTGCGGGCTCGTTGGGCCTCGCCGACCGAAATGGTTCCGGCGACAAATAGGGCGCATCGGTTTCAACCAGCAGCCTATCCTCCGGGACTTTACTGGCTACTTCACGCAAAGCGGTCTGCTTCTTATACGTCAACTGCCCCGCAAAACTGATATACATGCCCAAGTCGAGGCAAGCCCGACACACATCCCAAGTCGTCACAAACGAATGCATCACCCCAATCACGTTGTAACGAGGTAGCGTGGCGTTTAGAAATTCGACCATCTCACGATCGCAATCGCGTGAATGCACCACAATCGGCAAGCCAACTTTCTGTGCCAATGCGATATGACGTTCAAAATAATCGAGTTGAGTCTCCCACGGACAATCATGCCAATATCGATCGAGTCCCGTTTCACCGATGGCTGCGACGACTGGCAATTCCGCCAATTGCTCGATTCGAGTCCAATCATCCGCCTCGGCCAAATGACCATAGTTCGGATGAATCCCTACAGCAGCCCGCATCAGTGGAAACCGCTCCACCATCGCCACGCACTGCTCACTGGATCTGCGAGTCGTACCAATATTCAACATCGCTTCGACGCCGACAGAACAAGCTCGTGCCACAACGTCATCTACATTCTCTGAAAATTGCTCATCGCATAAATGAGCATGCGTATCGACCAACCGCATCACTTGAACCTAGCGAGAAAAAAAGAAGCGAGTCAAGTGATAAAAGACAGGTGCGGCAAAACACAAAGTATCGATTCGATCCAATACACCTGCATGCCCCAGCACCAAACTTCCATAGTCCGTGACACCGCGGTCACGTTTAATGGCGCTCATCGTCATCGCACCCAAGAAGCCCATCCCTGCGACTACCATCGACAATATGGCTGCTTCCCAAATTTCAAAGGGCGTTACCCAATAAAGACACAGCCCCGCTAAACCTGTCGCCAAAACTCCGCCAAATAACCCTTCCCACGTGCGACTCGTCGAGACATCTTTGGCAATCACCGTCTTACCTATCAATTGTCCGCTAACCCAAAAGAAAACTTCCGACAATTGGCAGATCAATACAAAGAAGAAAAGTAGGCCCGCATTGCTACCTTCCCATCGCACACCACGACTGCTGTAGAGTTTTAAGTCCAGCAACGCAGGTGCGTGACTCAACGCATAAACGCAGATAAGCAAACCGAGTTGAATCTGTGCCGACCGCTCCAAAAACTTCTTTGGATCGCCCGCAATCGCAATACGAGCGGGCACAAACAAGGATGCATACACGGGAATCATGATGCTATAAATCGCATAGAAATCGATCGGTCGACCATCATGTCGATAGATGGTGGTTCCACCCAATCCAATCAAAACGTACTGCAGCGGAGTAAAGATCACCAACGCCCAGAACAAAGCGCGATGGTCGCCGCGTCGAGTTGGAGTCATCGTAATGAACTCGCGCAGCGCCCAAAATGAAACCAGTCCAAACAGAACAACCGTTCCAACGCGATGCAGCAACAAACCGAAAACCAAAATCGCGCACATCAACCACCAGGCTCGCACGCGTAAATCAAAGCGGCGAATCAGAGCGGGGTTAATATTGGCCGGCGGCTTTTGCTGAAGCCATTGACTCACCGCTGTCGCGATTGCCAAAGTCGCCAGAACAACTCCCAACAAGATGTTTGTGGGGAGATTTAACCAAACCGCTTGCACCACTTCCGACACTTCTTCGGGAATTTGCGGCAGCGGTACAGGAAACCCCGACTCTTCCGGCTTTTCAGCGGCGGGTTGATTAGCAACCTGCCCTAACAACCGAAAGAATGGGTCCATGGAATTTGTACCTGAGAAGGAAAGAATTCACCAAACGCACTTTGCGTCGCTAAGATTGAAACAGATCGAGTCGATTTGATCAACTATCCTTCAATTTCCGGACCGTTTCACGGGCTCTTTTCAGAAAATCTGCCTTCGATTCCCCTTTTTCCAAATAGATGGGGCTCCCCATCGTGATACAGCTTAACAGCGGCACCGGCAAAACTTCACCGCGTGGCAGCACGCGATTGAGGTTGTCCATATAGACCGGAACCAGCTCTAAATCGGGGCGTTTCTTCGCCAAATAATAGAGACCGCTTTTGAAATCGCCCATTTCTCCATCGCTGTTGCGTCCCCCTTCAGGAAAAACGATCAGCGAGTAGATGTCACCAATTTCTCGAAGCATCATATCAACTGGGCTTTGGTGTACTTTTATTTCGTGCCGGTCGATGAGCATCGCATTGAACGAGCTGGCCAGATATCGACGCCAAGCGGTCTTGCCCCAGTAATCTTTGGCCGCCACGGGGCGTGTCAAAACCCTCAACTCTCGAGGCAAAGCCGACCACAGTACGACCGCATCGAGATGGCTGGTGTGGTTGGCAAAATAAACCCGCTGGCAAGTATCGGGAGCACAATTCATCCACCGGACCGTAAATCCGCTGAGCAATTTGGCCAAAACGGCGATCGTCGCTCCCACAATGCGTCGATCCGAGGAAAGCGCGGCCGGCTTAGGGCGATCGGAAGGATTGTTTACTTGAAACACTGCCGCCATGAAAATCGTTCTCAAATCAAAAAATTCGCGTCACATTGAAAATCCTACGGGAACAGAACCCGTCCGACTAGCCTTATCACGCGAAACACCTATTCTCCCGCTCGCTTTTCCCCCAAAATTGGCCTTAGCCCCCGGCAAACCTCCCCTAATCGCTACACGTTTTGCTCTCCAACCACGTTACTAGCTGCTCCGATAAGCGAACCTACCCAATATGAACTTTCTGAACAAGACCTTCGCGGCCGGCGCTCCCGTAGTGGGCTTCAGCCGAGAAGAGTGTCGACTGGCACAGATTCGTATTCCCTTACGCTGGGCATATAACAGGGCACATAACTGGGCACATTACAGAGCCCATAACTAGAATCCCCGCGTCTGTTCATTTAAACTTCCTCTCACCATGATCAGTTCCTCCTCTCATCACCAAGTAGCCACGATGCTCATTTCTTCGATCCACGGAAACACCCGTCACTTCGCTCAGTGTATTGCCCTATTGCTCTGCATCGCATTGTTGGCATTAAACCACGGCGTCAACGCAACCGTCGCCCTGGCCCAAGATACCTCCAAGCCCAACTTCATCGTGATCCTCAGTGATGACATGGGCTTCAGCGATCTCGGTTGTTACGGTGGAGAAATTCAAACGCCCCATCTGGATAGCCTCGCCGACAACGGCGTTCGATATACGCAGTTCTATAACACCGCCCGCTGCTGCCCCACTCGAGCCAGTTTGTTAACTGGCCTCTATCCTCATCAAGCGGGTATTGGTCACATGATGGAGGACAAAAAACTCCCTGGCTACCAAGGCAATCTCAATACGCAATGCCGCACAATGGCAGAAGTACTCAAGCAAAGCGGTTATCGCAATTATGCATTAGGTAAATGGCATGTCACTCGACATGCGGCAGCCAATGGTCCCAATCATAATTGGCCTTTGCAACGTGGCTTTGATCGCTACTACGGAACAATTCATGGAGCAGGCAGTTTCTTCGATCCTTCGTCGTTGGTTCGTGACAACACCATGATCTCCCCCTTTGCTGATCCTGAGTATCAACCAGCAACGTATTACTACACCGACGCCATCACCGATCATGCAATTCGCTACTTAAAGGAACATCATGGCCAGAACAACGACAAGCCGTTCTTCATGTATGTCGCTTTCACCACAGCTCATTGGCCGATGCACGCTCTCCCAGATGACATCGCGAAATACGACGGGAAGTATGATGAGGGTTATCAAGCGATTCGCCAAGCTCGCTATCGCCAATCCATCGCTAAAAGACTGATCTCACCTGACGAACCATTGTCTACCGCAATCGGCAAATGGGATAACGTTGCCAACAAAGAATGGGAAGCGGCTTGCATGGAAGTGTACGCTGCTATGATCGATCGTATGGATCAAGGTATTGGCCGTATCGTTGAGCAACTCAAAGCCAACAATCAATTTGAAAACACCGTTATCCTCTACATGCAAGATAATGGTGGTTGCGCCGAAAACATGGGACGCACCGGCAACAAACAACACCCTAATATACCTCGCCCCTCCAACCCTACTTTACCTCCAATGAAACCAAGCGATTTTGCGGCAGCGGGCAGCGTTCCCGCTCAAACCCGTGATGGCTATCC
>JBILTA010000281.1:0-7080 GCA_044371785.1 Pirellulaceae bacterium
GTGTTCTTGTATCGCTTGACTGTGGTCAGTGGGCAGTTCGATGTGGTGAAACAATCGGTCGCTTCCATATCGCCCGATCATCGCATTCAGGCACTGCTGATCGCATTTTCATTTGGCTCGTTTATTGAAGGAGCAGCAGGGTTCGGGACGCCAGTCGCGATCTCGGCGGCTCTGCTGATTGGACTTGGGTTCCCGCCGCTGTTGGCTGCCGGAATTGCACTTATTGCTAACACATCTCCTGTCGCATTTGGGGCTTTAGGGACGCCGATCATAGTGCTTGCTGATGTATCGGGCCTCGATGAGATGGCGTTGAGTCGAGTCGCGGGGAGACAGCTGCCGTTGTTCTCTCTTTTGATACCAGCTTGGTTGGTAGTCACGATGTCGGGCTGGAAAGGATTGCGAGGTTGTTGGCCCGCAGTCGTCGTATGTGGGGGGAGTTTCTCTGTGCTTCAATTTGTGATGAGCAATTATCACGGCCCTACGCTGGTGGACGTGGTGGGGGGAATTGGCTCCTTGTTGATCACTGCCGGTTTCTTGAAAGTTTGGCAACCCAAAGAAGTTTGGAAGCTGAAAAGCGACAGCACTTGGCACGTTGTGGCTCGTAATGATGGTATCGCCCAGAACGCTAAGCGAGGCGATACAACCGATCTGCAGCCAGTTTATTGGAAGGCCTGGGTACCTTGGGCCTTATTGTCGTTGATGGTCTTGTTGTGGGGTTGGCCAGCGATCAAAACAGAACTGAACGGTGGTACTGTTCAGAAACCGAATTTTCTGCACGGCATTTCTGTTTTGAGTTATCCCGTTCCAGCCCTAGACAAACATATCTATAGAACAGCTCCAGTAGCGATGGTGGCGGAGGGAAGTGATCGAGCTGAGAAAGGTGAAGAAGCGGTTTATAAATTCAATTGGTTGTCGGCCACAGGAACGGGAATTTTCTTAGCGGCGTGGATGTCGGTGTTGTGGCTTAAGATTCCATGGACAACGGCTGTTGTAACACTGCGTGATACGTTGATGCGACTGCGATTGGCGCTGTTGACAATCGCCTGCATGTTAGCGTTAGCGTATGTCACAAAATATTCTGGGGCCGACGCAACAATGGGGTTAGCGTTTACCAAAACGGGGAGTTGGTATCCATTTTTCGCACCGCTATTAGGCTGGCTCGGAGTGGCGCTGACTGGTTCGGATACATCAAGCAACGCCATGTTTGGTAATTTGCAACGAATCACCGCAGAGCAGTTGCATTTAGATCCGACATTGATTGTCGCTAGCAACAGTACGGGCGGCGTGATGGGAAAGATGATCGATGCGCAGAGCATTGTGGTGGCAGCTGTCGCGACGGAGCAGACGCATGGCGAAGGGAAGATTTTAAGGTTTGTGTTTTGGCATAGCGTCGCACTAGCGTTGCTGATGGGGCTACTGTGTCTGGTGCAGAGTTGGCTCTAGAAAAATGGGTTTAGTTTCTAGCGAGTCGAGTCTGTTGCTATCGAGATGCTCTAGAATCAGGCGTTTATATTGGCAAGATTGCTATTGCTTTGTGCTCCTCTCTTGCGGCGAAAATCGCTCATACCGAATAATCGCAATTTTTTTCGATTTATGCGCCTAGTCGCTTGTTTTTCGCAGCCCAAAACTATAGAAGTGTAAAAAGTACACTTAGTAAGGTGTCCGGAATGTGGCGAGAGGGCTGAATTATGAATCACGATTCGTTGGCTTTACTGACGGATCTGTATCAACTGACAATGGCGTATGGCTATTGGCTCAACGGTAAAGCGGAGCAATCCGCTGTGTTTCATCTCTTTTATCGAAAGAATCCATTTGCTGGCGGTTATGCGATTGCGGCCGGCTTAGAGTCGGTGATCGACTATTTGGAACGATTCCGTTTTTCTAGCGACGATGTCGAATATTTGGCAACGATTCCCGGTAATGATGGTCGTCCCATTTTCGAAAAGGGATTTTTGGATTACCTGCGTCGGATGAAACTGAGTATTCATGTCGATGCTATTCCAGAAGGGACGGTGGTTTTTCCACATCAGCCGTTATTGCGAATCACTGGACCCATCGTGCAATGCCAGCTGCTGGAAACGGCTCTACTGAATATTCTCAATTTTCAGACGCTCATTGCAACCAAGGCTTCTCGAGTTGCCCGGGTAGCAGGAGACGATCCAGTTCTTGAGTTCGGATTGCGTCGCGCACAGGGGCCAGATGGAGCGATGTCGGCAAGTCGGGCCGCGTACGTAGGTGGTTGTGCGGCGACCAGCAATGTGCTGGCGGGGAAACGGTACGGTATTCCTGTGCGTGGAACGCACGCGCACAGTTGGGTCATGTCCTTTGACACCGAACTGGAATCATTTGAGGCCTACGCGAAAGCGATGCCCAATAATTGTGTCTTTTTGGTCGATACTTACGACACCTTGGATGGAGTGCGGAACGCTATACATGTAGGAGAGCAATTGCGCCAGCGCGGTTATCGCATGGTAGGAATACGCTTGGATTCAGGCGATCTTGCGCATTTGAGCATTGAAGCGCGCAAGTTGTTAGACGCAGCGGGGTTCACCGATGCGGCGATTGTTGCCAGCAACGATTTAGATGAACGCTTGATTGAAAGTCTTAAGGCTCAAGGCGCAAAGATCGGAGTTTGGGGTGTCGGCACGAAATTGGTGACTGCTTACGACCAAGCTGCGTTGGGTGGCGTTTACAAGCTAGGGGCGGTGCAGGATGAAACGGGGAAGTGGATTCCCAAGATCAAGTTATCCGAACAAATGGTGAAGACTTCGACTCCCGGAATTCAACAGGTACGAAGGTTCTATGATAAGGATGGTATAGCTCTAGGGGATATGATTTACGATGAGCTTACACCACCTGTCGGTTTGGGAGCTTTGATGGAAGGGGGCGACTTCCCAAAGATCAAATCCTTTGAGTCGTTCGCAAAAACGTATGAAGATCTATTGGTACCGGTTCTTCGAAATGGTGAAAGTGTCTATCAACTTCCCAAATTGGTTTTGATTCGAGAGAGAACACAGACGCAACTTAAACGCTTTCCAGCGAGCGTGTTGCGGTTTGATAATGCGCACCTTTATACCCACGGGCTAGAAGAGACTTTGTATAGGACAAAACTTGAGTTGATCCGTGCCGGGCGAGGGGCTAAGTGAAAAGAGTTCAAATGAATTGCGTTGTTTCGAAACCGATCAACTTGAGATAGCCAACGATGACCAAAGAATCTACATCAAAATATTGTTACGGATTTCCACGAGCTTCGGTGACGGTCGATTGTGTTTTGTTTGGGCTTTCCGAAGAGAAGCTGAAAGTTTTGTTGATTCAGAGAGCACATGATCCATTTGCGGGCCGTTGGGCATTGCCAGGTGGCTTCATCGAAATGGAAGAGTCGCTAGAAGCATCGGCGCTACGTGAGTTGGAAGAAGAAACCGGGTTGTCCAAGATTTATTTGGAGCAACTTTATACGTTCGGCGATTGTGGGCGTGATCCACGCGGTCGAACGATCTCGGTCGCTTACTTTGCTTTGGTACAAGCTGCTGAGCATAAGGCCAATGCAGCCGATGACGCTAGCGCTGCGGAATGGTTTCCTGTCGAAAAACTACCCAAACTGGCTTTCGATCATGCCAAAATCTTAGATTGTGCGCTGCAGCGACTTCGAGCCAAAGTTCGCTATCAACCGATCGGTTTCGAGCTATTGCCTCGCAAGTTCACGCTATCGAGATTGCAAAAGCTGTATGAACTTATACTTGGTCGCGAGCTCGATAAACGCAATTTCCGCAAGAAGATCTTGGGTATGAATGTCATCGAAGAGCTGGATGAGGTGGAGGCTGGTGGCGCCCGCAGACCTGCGAAGCTGTATCGTTTTCATCGCAAACAATATGACGCACTTGTAAAGCAAGGTTTTCACTTCGAGATTTAGTGGGTAAGCGATGTAGAGTGTGAGAGCCAGTCCTTAAACTGCAGGTGTCTATTGGGCGATAGAACTTTCTGTCGTTGTGTACGTTGCGGTCAAGGAAATCTAGACTGGCGTAACACACCCTGGTTAAAGCTTCACCACCAATAACTATCGGACATGATTTACATCGGCAATTTTCTTTTTGATCCGGTGAGCGAAGAAAGAGTATCTTGGGGAGTTTGGTTTCATGAACGAAAAGACCCAGCGGGCCTTACTGTTGATCGACTTGCAAAACGATTTCGTGGCTAATGGTTCATTGGCTGTGAAGCATGGGCAGGAAGTCATTGCTGTGGCCAATCGAATAATGCCGAGTTTTGATGTGGTTATAGCGACATTGGATTGGCATCCCTCCGACCATCAGAGCTTTGCCAGTCAGCATGCATCTGTTTCGGTGTATGATAACTTTGAGCTGGACGGTTTGTCACAAACTGCATGGCCTGATCATTGTATAGAAGATACGTTTGGGGCCCAATTGGTGGCGGAGCTTAACCAGCGAGAAGTCGATTTTCGAGTTTATAAAGGTACCGACAGACGGATCGACAGTTACAGTGGCTTTTACGATAACGGCCATCGCAAAGCGACTGGTTTAACTGAACTTCTTCGCCGCGAAAATGTGACCGAGGTCTTTGTGATGGGGCTGGCAACCGATTATTGTGTGTTGTATTCCGCACTGGATGCAGTGCGAGAAGGTTTTGCGACGACTGTGATTACCGACGGATGTCGCGGAGTTGGAATACGTCCGAATGATATTCCAGATGCCTGGAAAGCGATGTCAGCGGCAGGTATACGTTTGTTGAAAAGCGACGAAGTCTTGGCTTTGATTCTGCGATAAATCAGGGATTCAGCGAGAGCATTCATGTCACAAGGCGAGTTCGCAAACCCGTTCGCAGTAACGCGCACCGCAGCTGGAGAGTTGGTAGAAAGCCCTGATGTAAGCCAGAGCGAAGCTGCAAACTACGAAAGCATACGGCGGCAGTATTTGCAGCAAGAGCGGGCAGTGAATTCAATCAGTACCGTTTTCTTCTTCTCGGCACTGTTGTCTCTGTTGGTCAGCATACTTGTTGTTGCTGCACCGTTTCTCTATATGCTGTACCAGAATGGGCCGATCGCCGGTTCGGCAGTGTTGGCATGTTTGGTGTTAAGTTTGTGTTTGATCGGTTTAGTGGTGTTGCAAGCCTTGGTCGCTATCGCGATGCGACGCAAAATGGGGAACGCCAGATATGCCGCCATGTTGCTGGCTGCACTGGGTATATTTGCGTTTCCATTCGGTACGATCTTTGGTGCCTATATCCTGGTCGTCATGGGGGCAAAAGAGACACCCTTTGTTATGAGCGACGAGTACAAGAAAGTGATCAAAGCGACACCGCAATACGATGTCGCTCCGTTTCCTTGGACGTTAGTGGCGATTGTCTTAGCCGCGATCATCGCAACGCTGGCAACATTGCTTTTGATTGGCTAAGCGTAGCACGTTCCGGCCTTGTCTTTGACATTATCCGTGCGATGCTTTCTCCGCTTACTCTTTTATCTCGAAGATTGCTTCAACTTCAACTGCCGAGTTGGTCGGGATTTGAGCGAAGCCGAGCGCACTGCGAGCGTGATAGCCGTCGGTCGTTTTGCCGTAGATTTCATGCAACAGATCACTGCAGCCATTGATGACCAAGTGCTGTTCGTGAAACTCAAGAGTCGAGTTGACACAGCCAAGAAGTTTGAGCACCTTTAGGCCATTAATGGAGCCGTGAAAATTCCAAATCGAGTTGAGTATTTTTACGGCGCATTCACGAGCAGCTTTTTTGCCTTCTTCCACACTAACGCCGTCGCCCAGTTTCCCTTTGATGTCGCTGACATGGCCCGAGGTGATCAGTAAATTGCCAGTCCGTACGACCATGGCAAGGTAACCAGGTTCTTGCTTGGTAAACTTCACGCCCAGTTCTATAGCTTTCTCTTGTGGTGTCATGTGGGGTATCTTTTTCTTATTGAGTGTTTCAGGGATGTTCTGGAAAAAACGAACTGCCAAACGAAATCATGTTTGTGCCCACTTAGCCTTGAACAGCTTTCACTTCAAAGCCTTTGCGATAGGTTTTGGTAACCAATTGCGTCGCTTCGGGCGAATTGTCGAAGGCGAGCGATTCGCTATTCCAGCGCAGTTCTTTGCCGGGCAAACGAGCCGCAATGTTACCAAGTTGTACGGTCTCTGATAATGGGCCGGCGTATTCGAAACCGTCGGTGGTTTTCTTGCCTGCGATGACAGCGTCCACCCAGTCGTGCCAGTGACTTGAGCCTTGCGCTGCGGGCATTTTGTAGGTTTCAAACTTCTCAAGGGGATAAAGTTTTGGCATGCCAACGTGCGGAAGAATCATTGTTCCCGTTTCGCCAATGAAAAGCGAACCTGCACCTGGTAAGTCGACACCTTCTGGCAATTGGGCTAATTCTCGTGGTGGTTTGAGTCCTCCATCGCGCCATACAATTTTGATTTGATTGTTAGCCGTATACTGAGTCCCAGGGAACATAAATGTCACTGTTTCTGGACCCGGCCAAACTTCAGCAGTGGTTCCAGCGTTTTCTGCTTGAACGCTGAGCGGTGAAGTAACGCCTAATGCTCCGAAAACGGGATCGAGGATGTGGCAGCCGAAATCACCGAGAGCACCTGAACCGAAGTCTTGCCAATCGCGCCATTTGAATGGGTGATAAACATCAGGAGCAAAAGGGCGTTCGGGTGCGGCGCCAAGCCACAAGTCCCAATGAACGTTGCTGGGAACTTCGGCTGATGTAGGGCGATCGGTACGATTACAATATTGGCGGCCTTGGACACCGACCCAGGAATGGACTTCGCGGACTTTACCGATCGCGCCGCTGTGAATCAGCTTCACACCAAGCCGATATTCGAGATGTGAGTGAATTTGATTGCCCATTTGCGTAGTGAGATTCTTCTTGGTTGCGAGCAGTCGCATCTGTCTTGCTTCCCACACCGTGTGTGTGAGAGGTTTTTGGCAATAAACATGTTTCCCCATTTCCATGGCCATCATGGCGATCGGTGCATGCATGTGGTCTGGAGTCGAGACGATCACTGCGTCAAACTGGTCGCCCAGTTTCGCAAACATTTCGCGATAATCGTAGAAGTGTGGAGTGTTTGGAAA
>JBILTA010000282.1:0-7066 GCA_044371785.1 Pirellulaceae bacterium
TCCAACTGTCCATCGGACCGCTTCAATCGTGGCGCTTTGGTAACCAATTGCGGATCTTGTGGATGTCCTAATGCCGAAACTCCATTCCAAAAACGCAACTGTTCCAGGGCATCGACCACAGCATCGACCCCCAACTCACAAAGGCGTTGCTCCAATTCGCCTGACGTTTCATAAGTACCGATTTCGGTAACGCGTTCGGTGAGTATTGGGCCACCATCTAACTTGGGAGTCATGTGAATCACGCTGACACCCGTACGACGATCACCAGACAGGATAGCCCATTGAATCGGTGCAGCCCCTCGGTGACGGGGCAACAATGAACCATGCAAGTTAACACCACCCATCCGGGCGGCAGCTAAAGCTCCATCGGACAAGATCTGTCCATAATCACACACCACAAAAAGATCCGCCTGTAACTCGCCCAGCATCTTGATGCTCTCGGTAGAGTTGATGTCCACGGGCGCTTCGGTCCGAATGTCATACTCCATCGCCAGGTCCAGAACCGGGTTGATCGGCGTCTTAGCTTTACCAACCGAGGGTGGGACTGGACGCGTAACCACCATCAAGACTTCATCATCACTCTCCATGATGCGTTGGAACGAAGGGACCGCAAATGGCCCAGTCCCCATTAATACCATGCGCAGGCGTTTTCCTGATTCCATGCCTTTTTTCACCCTTCATGCGAAACGCTGGTTGGAGCTAAAATCTAGCAATACTTTGCTTCCCACGATTGCGATTCTTTCAAAAGCTCTTCATTGCTTTTGAGAAGTCCCGTTCGTTGCCTACTTTCATGATCGATTTCCAAAGTGTACATATCGCTGTCGATCGAATTGCGAGCGGCGGGGGGCAAGCGATCAACAAAAAGCACACCATCGAGATGATCCACTTCGTGCTGAACAATTCGGGCCATGTATCCACTGATGTCCCCTTTCACCTCTTCCCCAGTATGAGAATAAGCATTGAAGAAAACGGTTTTGGGACGGACTACGTTAGCGTTTACGCCGGGTAGACTTAAACAACCTTCTTCCATTTCCTCGTTGCCACGCGGCTTGGTGATAACAGGATTGATAAAAACAAGCTCCTTTCCCTGCCCTTGCTTTCCCGCTTCGTTCATCACAAACAATCGCAGCGGAACCCCAACTTGATTTGCGGCCAACCCCACCCCTTTATGCTCGTACATCAAACGAAACATCTCGGCGATGACTTCACGCAACTCTTTATCTACCCGTTGAACCGGTTTGGCTGGATAACGCAGGGTAGGGTGTGGGTAACAGATAACTTCCACGGTAGACCTCAGGCAAGACTCGTTCAAACGGACCAAACGGCATATTGTGAAATAAAGTTGCCACTTCGTAAACCAGGATTCCCCCGGTTTCAAATTGGATTCATGGCGTTTCGTCTCTGGATCGCGTAAATTGATGATAGAAGAGTGTTTTTTACCCTACCATCCTCGGGAGCGATTCGGGATGAATCGTAAGCAAAATCCATCCGCCGACTCGATGAAGCTCGGCAAACGCAGTTTGCTGGATACGATGCCCGACACTGAGCCGCGCCGCCAAGCCCCCGCATGGATTTTTTCCTGCACATTCCACGTCGCCATCTTGTTTCTATTGGCCTGGTTTTGGCAACCCATACGAAAGGGGACAGGAGAAACCAGCGATCGCCCAGTTGGAATCGCGATCGCCTCCTCCACAACCGCGGGCCGCGAGTATTTTCTTAGCGAGAGCAGCTCAAGTGACTCTGCCGCTTCATCTGCCAATGCGTCCAATAATGCCGATGCGACCGGTTCTGCTGCCGAAGCACCTCTTGATATGGGGGAACTTCTCAGCGGACTAGAAGCGGGTGGAGGTGAAGCAACCGGCGACCTGAACAGCAAAGTTGGTAGTAGCGGTCTGGGTGAAATGGGCGCCGAGATTGGCTCAGGTGGCAATGTACCTAAAGCTACAACCTCCGTCTTTGGCGTCACCGGCACTGGGACTAGGTTTGTGTACGTTTTTGACCGTTCCGACAGCATGAATGGCTACAACGGTAAACCGCTCGCCACCGCGAAACGTGAGTTGATTAATTCACTCAAATCGCTTCAACAGGTCCACCAATTTCAAATTGTATTCTATAACGATGCACCCACCTTTTTTCGCGGAGTGACCAGCAACACGCCCAAGATGCTGTACGGTGACGACTCCGGCAAACTTGCTGCCGCGGACTTCGTTCGATCGATGATGGCAACCGGTGGTACCGAACATGCAAACGCCATTCGCATGGCATTGGCTATGGGACCGGACGTAATTTTCTTTCTGACCGATGCTGCTGACCCTCCCATGAAAAATAGCCAGATGCAACAGATAATCGATCGAGCTACACGCAATGGGACAACCATTCATTGCATCGAATTCGGAGCGGGTGCATCCAATGGTGCGGGTGGTTGGATTGCCGAACTCGCCGAAGAAACTTCTGGCGAATATCGCTACGTCGATGTTCAACAGTTGGATGGAACCCCATAACACCATGCGCATCTACAATTTTCTATTTCGAGTTCATTGGTTGATGCTTGTGTTGTCGCTAAGCGCGATCATTGCCCCAGCCGTCGCTGCCCAAGAAACAACCGAGGTGGATACGGAAAACACCGCGAAACTCGAGCCGGTAGATCAAATTTGGTTCGGCCCAGCAAAAGCGAATTTGGTCGAAAGTTGGGAAACCTGGAACTCACATTCTATCCGTTGTCGCATCATCAAACTAGATTCAGAAACGCTCGATATCCGCGATGATCAAGGCACACTGAAGAAACTCGAACTGAATCGCGTGATCGCCGTCCGCCCCAAATGGAACAATCCACAAGCCGAGGAGATGAATCGATTGTTCTACGAAGGAAACTTTGCAGAACATGCCAAGATGGCCGCTGCCGTACTGAAGACAGAGATGCCTCCCTATCAACAAAGACTTTTGCTCGCTCAAGTGGTAATAACTGCCAATGCTATCGGCAATCGAGTACCAGCCGGAAATGTGTTTTTGACCTTGTGTAAAAACTCGCCGCCACCCTTTCTCTACTCGGTGGCCCCACTCAATTGGGTCGATAGTCAAACCACGAAAGCGATGGAAACTTCTGCAGAAACGTGGCTTACTGAAAACGATGAAGCCGCGCAACTATTGGGTGCCAGTTGGTTGCTTTCAGGTGCAAAACGCAAAGAAGCAGCTGAATCGCTGGAAAAACTGACGCGATCTACCAATTCGATGATCGCCGATTTGGCCACTTGCCAACTGTGGCGCATTGTACCTATCTCGCCCAATAGCTCCACAACGATTTTGGAATGGCAAAATCGTCGCGATCTATTGCTACTACCTCTACAACTCGGACCAACGGAACTAATTGCAGATCGCTGGCGTGCGGCCCAACAACCTAGTCTAGCGGCATTCGAGAACCTGCGGATTGCCATTCTGCATCGAGACCGTTACGATCGTGTCCGAGTTGCGAGAGTCGCCGCCGAAGAAGTCCTCGGAAAAGAGGCCGTACAAGCCTCGGGCGAACGCTGGCAATCCATTTTCCCTTCACCGTAACTCTGGTTTCAATTTCGAACTCTTGCTTCATTAACGCATTACGCTTTGTTATTCCACAACTTACGCAGCACGTTGAGCCATGATTTGTGCTCAGCGATTCGCGTCTGTTTTTACTATTGTTTTTTCCGCTGCACTCTGAATGAATAGGATTTTGCAGATGCTGCTTTGGTTTGCTCAAGCGAATGTTCCTGCTGCCGGTGCAGATACGGAATCCAGCGGCGGTTTCCTCGAAATCGTGTTCAGCGGCGGTATCGTCGGCATCAGCATCATGATCAGCTTGATCTTGCTGTCGATGCTCACAGCGTATCTTGTTTTCGAACAAATGATGACGCTGCGCAAAAAAGAAATCATTCCCGACGGCTTGGCCGAGCAGGTGCGGCAACTGGTAGCAGCAGGCAAAATCAAAGAAGCAGAACAACTCTGTCGCAGCCAACCAAGCCCCTTCTCTTATATTCTGGTCAACGGTTTAGCTGAAGCAGATTTGGGTTGGCCCGGCGCAGAGAAGGCTTTAGAAGACGCGATTGCCGAACAAGCAGCTAGGCTCTATCGCAAGATCGAATACCTTTCGGTTATCGGTAACATCGCGCCGATGATCGGATTGCTCGGGACGGTAACCGGCATGATTTTCGCATTTCGTGAAGTGGCAGTTTCACAAGGCACAGCAGGAGCAGCCGACTTAGCAGAGGGCATTTACTCAGCCTTGGTCACAACAGTGGCTGGACTTTTGATCGCTATCCCTGCTCTCGGTGCATTTGCCGTTTTTCGTAATCGTATCGATCAGATCATCGCGGAAAGTGCCTATCTTGCCCAGCAAATCTTTGCTCCGATTCGGCGACGTGCCAACACCGGTGCCTTCCGCGCTCCACCTAGCCCACAACCCAACGTCACACCGCCACCTCGCCCCTAATTTCGGTCTCGGCACTTCCAACTAAGAGGTCCAAGCGAATGAAAATACCGAATTACGGCCAGCGTGGTGATGTTTCTATCAACATGACACCCATGATCGATGTGGTGTTTCTGTTGATCATCTTTTTTCTTGTATCGAGCCATCTCGCAAAACAAGAAGCCAACGTTAAACTCGACCTCCCTGCAGCCAAAACGGGCATCGATAATAATGCCGATCGTCCACAATTAACACTTAACATCCTAGATGATGGTAGTTGGATGGTCTCGGGCCAATGGGTCACACGAGATCGAGTGCGTGAACTGGTTCGTCAACGCTGGACTGCCGAAAATGGTATCTTGCGAGTCAAAATCCGTATCGCACGAACACAGCCCTATGCCCGTCTCGCGGATGCGTTAAAACTGCTAAACGAAGAGAAAATTGGCGACATCGTTTTCGGTGTATATGAATCGCAAGGTGGAAAATGAAGGCCGTCTATCACCGAGAAAACTCGCGTCGTCCCGATGTCATGATGACCCCCATGATCGACGTTGTTTTTCTCTTGCTGGTTTTCTTCCTGGCTACCGCTAGCTTCGATCGCGTTGAACAAATCCTTCCTTCGGGAGCAGTCGAGTCCGCTCAACAACCAGCAGCGGGCGGAACCGCAAGCCCCACCGAACCACAAGCCTCCGACGTTGATGAAATTGTGGTCCGACTTTCAATGACGCCCGGATCTGCGTTAGAAATATCTTTGAACGATCAAAAGCTATCGACCGTCGATGAACTCCTAAGCCGACTTGCTGCGCTGATCAAGATCCGCCAAGATGTGCCTGTGATCATTGACCCCGTTCATGAGCTTCCCACCGAACAAGTTATCGAAATTTATGACCAAATCCGCAGTGTTGGCTTTACATCGCTTTATCTGACCACTCATTAGTCGTTTTGATAAGCCAATCCTGTCATAACGACAAATCAGCGTCCATCGTGACCACTCTCGTACAAGATTGGAGTGCTGTATGACAGACTCAAATTCCACGACAAACTCCAATGATACGCCTGCTACGACAAACCCGAACAGCTTGAGCAAAGCAACATCCCGCTTGCTTTCGATCGACGCTTATCGTGGCTTCGTCATGCTTCTGATGATGGCCGAAATGGTTCATCTCAGCTCCTTAGCCAAGATCTATCCTAACATTACTTTTTTCGAATGGCTTAAATTCCATACGACACATGTGGAGTGGATCGGTTGCTCACTGCATGACCTTATCCAACCCAGCTTCTCTTTCCTGGTTGGAACCTCGCTCGCTTTTTCTTTGCTCAAACGCTCTGCCAAGCAATCCACCTTGGCGATATTGCTACATGCTGCGTGGCGTAGTTTGTTCCTGATCATTCTTGGAATCTTTCTGCGAAGTCTTCATCGCGAACAAACCTACTTCACCTTTGAAGATACTCTCACCCAAATCGGCTTGGGCTACTTTCCACTAGTTCTCATAGGTCGTGCACGCCCCCTAATTGCACCTCTAGCTATCGCTGTTTTACTTGTGGGCTACTGGGGTTTATTTGCAATGTATCCACTCCCGCCAGCTGAGTTCGATTACGCTGCTGTCGGCGTCCCCGCTGATTGGCCACATCGTCTCGAGGGTTTCCAAGCTCATTGGAATAAAAACAGCAACCCAGCCTGGGCTTTTGATCGGTGGTGGCTCAACCTCTTTCCTCGTGAAGAACCTTTTCAGTTTAACCGCGGTGGATATGCGACTTTGAGTTTTATCCCGACACTCGCAACTATGCTGCTGGGATTGATCGCCGGACGTTGCTTGGCGAACAACGATTGGACGTCAAAAAAGAAGTTGCTGTTTTGCTTTCTAGCTGCAGCCTTTTTGATGTTCTCAGCCTGGACTCTCGCAAGCTTAGGCCTATGTCCCATCGTAAAGAGAATCTGGACTCCAACTTGGACTTTGTGGAGTGGAGGCTGGTGCTTTGCGTTGATGGGGCTCTTTTACTTGCTGCTTGATCTGGCCAAGTGGGACAAACCCTTATTCCCCATTCTAGTCATCGGCGCTAATTCCATTGCCAGCTATGTGATGGCCGAGACGATTCCTGGCTGGGTCGGTGACAACCTCATGAAGCATTTCGGAAAAGCCCCCTTTATGCTCGGGGGCGAAAGCCTGCAACCCATCCTGTTGGGAGCATCAACCCTTTTTTGTTTGTGGCTCATTCTGCTATGGATGTACCGCAACAAGTATTACGTCAAGATCTAAGCTGCATCATTTTCGGCCAACAACGACGGGAAACGCATGATAAACTGAGTCCCACGTCCCAAGGAGCTTTCCACTCGAATCCGACCTGAATGGCTTTCAATGATCTCGCGACATGCCGATAGACCAAGCCCCGTACCACCTTTGCCACTGGCGTCCGGACCACTCTTGGTGCTGAAGAAGGGATCAAAGATCTTAGGCAAATGCTCCGGGGCAATCCCCTGCCCAGTATCGCGTATCGCCAGCGTAACCGTTCGCCCCTCATCTTCGCTTGTCAATTGTAGCAACACCATTCCGCCATTAGGCATCGCCTGTCGAGCATTAACCAACATGTTGATCAAGACGCGTTGCAATTGATTACCGGCAGCCAAAATCA
>JBILTA010000283.1:0-7044 GCA_044371785.1 Pirellulaceae bacterium
TGGGTTATTTCCAAAAAAAACGAAAGATGGTGGAATACCGGCTAGCAAATAGAACTCTATATTTGTGAAGCGGGCACGAATAGGTTTGAGCGAAGAGGTGGCCTGTCACCGGAAAAATGCCGTTATTCGGCAGAATATGCCCGTAAACGGCTGAAAAACGGCCGTAATGATTAAGATTGCGACCTATTTTTGAGGCAGCGCACTGTTTTTGTGGCACCGCATTGTTTTTGTGGCAGCGCAGTGTTTTTGTGGCAGTGCAGTATAGAAATTTCGCAGATGTAATCGCGAAGTAGTGTTTTGAGTTGTCCCCGCTTCCCGCAAGCGGATTTATTTTGGTTCGTGACCAGTTTTTGGTCGGCGAATTGTTTTTGGTTCACATAAGAACTGTAAGGAAAAAGAAGATGAAGAAGGTATTCGGATTGTTGGTTGTTTGCAGTTTGGCTCTTTCGGTTGGCTGCGAGCCAGCTAAGAAACCTGCTGAAACCAAGCCAGCAGAAACCACCAGCACCCCAGCTCCAGAAGCTCCTGCTGCAGAAGCACCAGCTGCTGAAGCACCAGCAGCTCCTGCCGCTGAAGCACCAGCAGCTCCTGCCGCTGAAGCACCAGCCGCTCCTGCTGCTGACGCACCAGCTGCTCCTGCCGCTGACGCTCCAGCTGCTCCTGCTGCTGACGCCCCAGCTGCTCCTGCTGGCGGTTCAAACTAATTGCTTGAGCCGAAACAACTCGTTTCGCACTAAGTTGATTTTGGTTTAGGAACGCGTGAGGGGGATTTTTTTAAACCTCCTCCGCGTTTTTTCTTGTTGGACTCACTGTTGGAATCCTCTTCAGTAAACTGCTCACCGATCCGATCCTTCAATCGCAAGATTTGATCACGCAGAGAAGCAGCCTTTTCAAACTCCAACGCCTCAGCTGCTTCAAGCATATCTTCTTCCATGCTCTTGATGAGAGCTTCGGTAATCATTCGCCCTTCCTTCTTGGGCATCACGGCTTCGGTAGCACTCTTTCGAGCTGCCGCGACGGATTGAATGCTGTCGCGAATTGCCTTTTTCACGGTCCTTGGTGTAATACCATGCTCTTGATTGTACTTCTCCTGCAAAGAACGGCGGCGGCGCGTTTCATCAATCGCCATCTGCATCGAATCGGTCATCCTGTCTGCATACAAGATCACTTTTGCTCGTTCGTTACGAGCAGCTCGACCAATCGTTTGGATCAAAGAGGTTCCACTGCGCAAGAAACCTTCTTTGTCTGCGTCCAAAATCGCCACCAAAGAAACTTCCGGTAAGTCCAGACCTTCTCTCAAAAGGTTCACACCAATCAAGCAATCAAATTGCCCAAGCCGCAATCCCTGCAACAATTCCACACGTTCAAAGGCGTCTAACTCACTGTGCAACCAACGACAACGCACATCCTGCTCTACTAGATAGGATGACAAATCTTCGGCTAAGCGTTTGGTCAATGCGGTGACTAATACTCGGTCACCGTCGGCTACACGTTTGCGAATTTCCTCAAGCAGATGCTGCACCTGTCCTTTCGCGGGGATAACTTCCACGACCGGGTCGAGCAAACCTGTAGGTCGAATGATCTGCTCGACCACTTCGCCACCACATTTTTCGAGCTCGTAATCTGATGGCGTGGCTGAAACAAAAATAGCGCGGGTAATCTTTTCTTCCCATTCTCCAAACATCAATGGTCGATTATCCAATGCACTGGGCAAACGAAAGCCGTGGTTCACCAGAGTCTCCTTGCGGCTACGGTCACCAGCATACATGGCACGTACCTGGGGAATT
The DNA here is from genome assembly GCA_044371785.1 of Pirellulaceae bacterium. Taxonomy (GTDB): domain Bacteria; phylum Planctomycetota; class Planctomycetia; order Pirellulales; family Pirellulaceae; genus JAFLCP01. Next base: position 1,788 of record JBILTA010000283.1, read on the forward strand.
GTCACATGCGACTCGTCGATAATCACCAAAAAATCTTTCGGAAAAAAGTCATACAGCGTATCGGGTGTTGCCCCAGGAGGCTTGCCCGACAGTGGTCGACTATAGTTCTCAATTCCAGGGCAATGCCCTACCTGCTGCAACATCTCCAGGTCAAAGCGTGTTCGCGCATTGATACGTTGTGCTTCGAGTAACTTACCCTCGCTCTTGAATTTTTCGACTTGCTCTTCCAGCTCCTTCTTGATTTCTTGAACCGCTTTGCCGATGCGGTCTTCGGGCATCACGAAGTGTTTGGCTGGAAAAATATAGGCTTCGGGCATATGACGCACAACTTCGCCCGATGTGGGATTGATGATCGAGATCTGCTCAACCTCATCTCCCCACAACTCCACACGGTAAGCAAATTCTTCGTAGGCTGGCCAAATCTCTACACTATCTCCCCGAACGCGGATTTTGCCACGTTCAAATGCGACATCATTCCGCTGATATTGAATGTCGACAAGACGCAGTAGAAGTTGATCTCGATCGATGAGCTTGCCAACACGTATCGGCACAACCATCTTCCGATAGTCATCAGGTGAACCTAAACCGTAAATGCTCGATACGCTCGCCACAATAATGACATCGCGTCGACTTACCAGAGCGCTGGTGCTTGCCAGTCTCAACCGATCGATTTCTTCATTGATCGAAGCATCTTTCTCGATGTAAACGTCGCGTTGAGGAATGTAGGCTTCCGGTTGATAATAGTCGTAGTAGCTGACAAAATAATGAACGGCATTATTGGGAAAGAAGTCGCGGAACTCGGAATACAATTGGGCGGCCAGCGTTTTATTGTGGCTCAAGACCAGCGTTGGCTTTTGCACGCGCTGAATCACATTGGCCATCGTAAAGGTCTTGCCCGATCCCGTAACGCCCATGAGCGTTTGGCAGCGTTGTTCCCTGGCGAGTCCATTTACTAGTTGCTCGATCGCTCTGGGCTGATCCCCAGCCGGAGCGAACTGGCTGGAAATCTGAAATAATTCCGTTGAATACTCGAACGTCATCCTGTGAATTCCTGGGCTCGGATTCCTGTTCTCACAATCCTAATTTTTGGTGGAGCCCCCCATGCTAATCGGGCGCGAGCCATTTGCGGACCACAGATTTCGCGTTTTCTCACGCCAATCCAGTCCCCACCGGGTGCAGATTTGAGGTATTATAGAGGGTTTGAAGGATGAAGGGCACAGAAACCGCACCAGGATTTGGTCCGAAATTTCCCTTCCATCGCATAACGGACGTGGCACTAGTGAACATGGAAAGGACCACCGTGAAGAGTCTGATCAGGAGTCATCGGTCCCAATGGGGATGGTTTCTTTGTTTCTTATGTCTCGCTTTTCAGGGCTGGGTAGCGGATTGTTGGGCTGCCGATTCTTATCGTTTGCAGCTTTTGGACGGAAAAGTGCTGGAAGGGACGATCGTCGCTATTTCTTTGCAGAAGGTTCAATTCGCAACTTCTGCTGGTACACAGGAATTTCCGGCGGAACAAATCCGGTCGCTAAAACATCTTTTTTCGGATGAAAACAACGAAAAGTTGCCTCCGCTGACTCTTGAACTTCGAGATGGCACCAATCTCCGAGCCACTTCGGCCGAAATCACCGGAAAAACGGCGATCGTTAAATTGGGAAATGTTGAACAGAAGTTTCCAGCTGCGGAAATTCGGTGGATTCGTTTCCGAGAAACGGCTGCAGCCAACGATTCGACGTGGCAAGAAATTTTAGCCACAGACACAAAATCCGATCGACTGATTATTGTTCGAGCAGGCGATACGCTCGATACCATTGCGGGCCTCGTCTCTGGTATGGACGCGAACGAAGTCCGCTTCAATTTTGATGGGGAAGAGATTAAGGCACCTCGCAACAAACTTTTGGGCATGACGCTTTTTACTACCAACAAAAAATCTTATTCTCCGGCCAAAATTAAAGTGACTACCGTAACACAAGATTCGTTTGCTGCAGTTGCCGTTGAAAATATTCGCGAGAACGATGTTGATTTACTGAAAGTAGTTACGGCAGCGGATATCGCTTTTCAAATCCCCTGGGATCTGGTCGATCAACTCGATTTTTCGGCGGGCAATTTGCAGATGTTGGCCGACCTACCTCCTATTCAATCTGCGGCCCTGCTCGATGCAGATTTCCCTGGCGATGTTGAATTAGCTAAGAAACTCTTTGCCCCCCACGCGGATCATTACGGTCGCGAGTCAACTGAAAACAACCTTCCTAAAACCGATTTCATATTTCAAGGATCAGGAACCGCCGAGTATCGTGTCCCCGAAGGCATGAGCCGCTTCCAAACTTCGATTGCCGGTAGCCCAAATGCCCAGTTGCGGGGCTGGACCATTATCACCGTCCAACAAGAAGAGACTATTCTCTTTCAACAAAGCTTTCGCCCTGAAAGCGATCGACTTACTATCGATGTTCCCGTTATCTCCAAACGTCGCTTGACTCTAAAAGTCCAACCCGAAAATCCTCGTCAAGCAAGTGATACAATTTGGTGGCTTCAACCTAGGTTTGTCAAATGATGTTCGAAGTATCGATCGAATCAAGGCTTAAGTCACTCTGCCTGACACTGGCAATCTTGGCCTTATCTTCTGTGTGCCATGGACAAGAAGTACCCAGCGAATCGCCTCCGCCTGCTGCAGTAACAGAGTCCAAACCTGAATTGCCCAGCACGGATTCGTCCAGCAAACAAACGGTGGATGTTGCTGTAGAGCAAATCGAATCATCAAGAATCGCCGCTATGGAGCGGGCGATTCGACCGACCGTGGCCGTCTTCGGAAATGGTGGCGAAGGTGGAGGAAGCGGCGTCGTCATCTCCCCTGATGGTTATGCCCTTACCAATTTTCACGTGACCAGTCCATTTGGTACTAACATGCGGTGCGGGATGTCGGATGGGAAAATTTACCCTGCCGTATTGGTGGGTGTAGATGCAACCGGAGACCTTGCTCTGATCAAACTTTTAGGTCGAGATGATTTTCCAGTTGCCACCATGGGTGATAGCCGCAAACTCCAAGTGGGGCAATGGTGTTTTGCCGTAGGCAATCCATTCCTGTTGGCAACCAACCTTCAACCGAGCGTTTCCTACGGCATTATCAGCGGTATTGAACGTTACCAATATCCGGCGGGGACAATTCTCGAATACGCGGACTGTATTCAAACAGATGCAGCCATCAACCCAGGCAACTCGGGCGGACCGCTTTTTAATCGCGATGGCGAATTGATTGGGATCAATGGTCGTGCGTCGTTCGAAAAACGTGGCCGCGTCAATGTGGGAGTTGGCTATGCTATTTCGATTAATCAAGTCAAGAACTTTATTGGCGTTTTACGCAGCGGTCGGTATGTCGATCATGCAACCCTAGGGGCCACCGTGTCCACCGATGATGCCGGCCGAGTGCGAATCTCAAACATCCTCAACCGAAGCGATGCCTATCGTCGCGGATTACGTTATGGCGATGAGATTGTTGAAGTTGCCGGACGCAGTATCCGTACCACTAATGAACTGAAAAACGTACTCGGTACCTTGCCCAGCCACTGGCGTGTTCAAGTCAAATATCGCAATGCAAATGGGGCCAACGAAACGCTGGTGCGGCTCGATGCAGTCCACTCAGATGAAGAGTTATTGCAACTGGTGCAAGGTGGCCTACCCGGTATGGGACCGGAACCCAAAGAGCCGCAGGAAGACAAAAAAACTCCTCAAGATAAAGAGCAAAAAGATGCGGACGAGACGGATACCGCTCGAGAACTACCCAAACCTGAGCCTTCTCAAGAATGGAAGAAATGGTATACGGAAAAAGAGGGCTTCGCGAACTATTTCTTCAATCAGCTGGAACGTCAACAAATCCTCAGCCAATACCGTGCACAATTGGGTGCCTTAACCCCAAACTCGGCTTGGCAACTCACGGGTAAATGGGTTGGCGATGACAGAACGGTTGAAATCCTCTTGAACGACAACAAAATTGAATTCGTCAAAGCTGGCTTATCTCAATCGATCGATCCGAAACAAGGTTTCTCCAAGGTTATCTCAAAACGTAGCATTGATGGCTTACCTCTGGTTCTCGGATTATGGCGTGAACTCATGCTCAATTCGGGAAATGCTAAAGGGAATCTTGTCGACTCCGCTTTGTATCTTGGCACCATGCCGATGCTGGGCACCACCTCCCTACATCATGTACTAGAGATTCAAATCAGTGATACCAGGCTGTGGGCATACTTCCATCCTGAAAGTTATCAACTCTCCGCTATTGAGTTGTTTGGTGACGAAGACGATGATCCAGTGGAAGTTTATTTCGATCAGCCTGCCACATTTCAAAATCATTCGCTCCCTTCGCGCATGAGATTGCAATACGGCGTAGAGCCAACCGCAATCTTCAACTTAGAACAAGCCAATTTGGCGGTTCCCACTACGGCAGAGGTGAAGCCAGAGGAGAGTGGATCATGAACCGAATGATGCAGTTCGCTGTTGCATTTTTTTTGATCGGCCTCGCATGGAACGGAAATGCACAAGTCCTTATGTGTGCAGAAACCGATCCGGCTCCGAAGGTTCCGCCATGGGTCAATGTGGTTCGTAATGCCCAAGAGAAAGTCGTCAAGATCTATGGTGCTGGTGGAGTGCCGGGACTTGAATCGTATCAATCGGGAATCATTGTTTCTCCTGATGGCCACATATTGACCGCCTGGAGCACTGTACTTGATGCTGATGTCGTCACGGTCGTAACAACACAGGGGCAACGCTTTGAAGCCAAGATGTTAGGAATGGATCCCAAACTTGAAATCGCTATTCTCAAAGCAGAAGCATCCGAACTCCCCTTCTTTTCGGTCAAGGATTTACCGAAGCCTGAAGTAGGAACTCGCGTATTGGCCGTTAGTAATCTGTTTGGGATCGCCACTGGAAATGAACTCCCGAGCGTTCAAAAAGGAAGTTTGCTGGCGATGTCCGATCTTAAGGAACGCCGCGGGAAATCGGGCGTCATTTACCAAGGCCCCATTTATGTCGTTGATGCAATGACTAATAACCCTGGCGCGGCTGGCGGTGCCTTAACCGATTGGAATGGGAACCTTATTGGCTTGATTGGCAAAGAACTTCGCGATCCACAATCCAACTTCTGGCTCAACTATGCCATCCCTATCACTGAATTGCAATCTTCCATAGAGGCCTTGATTGAAGGCAAGTCGGTTGCTCCCCAAACTGAAATGGCTCAAGTCGAAAATCCTCATGAACTGGTGAAACT
>JBILTA010000284.1:0-6977 GCA_044371785.1 Pirellulaceae bacterium
AGCCGCAACTCGTCGAAACGGAAGATTATGTGACTGGCCGCTTTGGCTAATTACATCAAGAAACGACTGTCTCGTTGTGTGCCCCCCAAAAGATTGTGTGTCCCTGCTCCGGAACGACCAATTCTGGCCAAAAAGTAGACAGATTTGCTTCTAACCGCCGATAAACCAACTCGATAGATCAATCTTGACTAATTAGGTCATGTTGGTAATATATCCAGCAAGTGCTCCCTTTATTGCTCTCCGCTTCGTAGATCTTTCGGGAATTGCGATCGTGTCGACTCTACCCAACAGTGCCATCTCTGAGCCCTCGTTAACGAAAGCCGGTTCCACTCCCGACGAGCTTGGCGGAAGTGCGGTGGCCAACCCGCCACTGTTTCCAACCCCCGAATTGCTCGCCGAACTGCACGAATCCAGCTTGAAATTAGAGACTGCCGAGCCGATTGAGATCTTACAGTGGGCCGTCGAACGATTCGGGGACTACTTTACTATGGCAACCGCCTTTGGCCCTGAAGGTATGGTGCTGATTCACTGGCTCGCCAAAATCGCACCCAAGACTTCGATCTTCAACCTTGATACGGGCTACCAGTTTCCCGAAACGCTCGAGCTTCGCGACAAGATTCAGCGAAAGTATGGCATCGAAGTTGAGCTTAAAAAGCCCGAACTCACCGTGGTTGAGTTCGAGCAAAAACATGGTGGTCCTCTTTATAAGTCCGATCCCAATCTTTGCTGCTTCGAACGCAAGATCAAAGTGCTGCGGCAAGCCGCTCGTGGTAAACATGCGTGGTCCAGTGCCATTCGCCGCGATCAGAGCAACGATCGTGCTCAAGCGGCCATTGTCGAATGGGACAAAAAATTTCACCTGGTCAAAATCAGTCCCTTAGCGAATTGGACCAAGAAGCAAGTCTGGGGATTGATCATGAAAGAAAACATTCCTTACAACCCACTGCACGATCAAGGTTACACCAGCATCGGTTGCTGGCCCTGCACGCGTGCTGTGCTTGCAGGCGAAGATGAGCGTGCTGGGCGGTGGAGCGGCTTTGCAAAAACCGAGTGTGGTTTGCATTCACGCGAATAACAGTGCGCTCAGTCCGTTTAATCACTTTGGTAGCAGTTCCGTAAATCCGACGAGCTACTTTCATTTTTCATTACTCCATCGTGAGAGCCGAACGTGCAAATACCAGCTCGAGCGCATTATGCATTGCTTGCGATGATGGAGCTTGCTAAACGCCAAGAGGTCGGCAAGCCGGTGGCTCTGCGCGAAATCGTTGATGATCAACAGATTCCAATGCCCTTTCTGGTTCAGATCTTGCAGCAACTGCGAACTGCGGGACTCGTGAATAGTTCGAGGGGTTCAGCAGGTGGTTACTTCCTTCAACGTCCCGCTTCGCAGATATCGGTACTGGATGTTGTTGAAGCGGTCGCTCCCAACTTGTTGGCACCTGACTTACAATTGGCAGCTCAAACGGCCGAAGCCAATACGGTCGTCGAACTCTGGAAGCAACTATCTTGTCGGCAACGGGAACTGCTACGGGAGCTCTCACTCACGGATCTTATCGAACGTGTCGGTACGCTTCCTGCTTCCATGTTTTACATTTAACCTGACGTCGCACCGATCTTTGGGAGCCGTTTATGAAAAAGAAAATCTTTGTTTGTCGACGCATTCCCGAACTCGCGTTGAAACGATTAGCGGCTGAAGTGGAGTTGGATGTCTGGCCAGACGAACTTCCACCATCACGTTCCGAGTTACTTAAGCATGTAAAGGGATGTGATGGCATTCTGAGTTTGCTAAGTGATCGCATGGATGCTGAAGTCTTTGAACAAGCTGGATCGCAACTGAGAGTGGTCAGTAACTATGCCGTTGGATTCAATAATATCGATGTACGCGAAGCGCATCAGCGTGGAATTAAAGTGGGCAACACACCTGGTGTATTGACCGAAGCAACCGCAGATATTGCAGCGGGTCTAATTCTGGCAACCGCTCGTCGATTTTCAGAGTCGCTTGAGCAAGTGAAGCGGTTGGAATGGAAGACGTGGGATCCGCTTGGGTTGCTGGGCCTCGAACTGCGCGGCGCCACACTCGGTATCGTCGGGATGGGACGTATTGGCATGGCATTGGCAAAACGTATGCATTACGGTTGGGACATGAATGTGATCTACACCGCGCGATCGGATAAGCCAGATGCGGAAACTCTGTTGAGCGCCAAAAGAGTGGACCTAGAAACGCTGCTGCGGCGAGCTGATATTGTCAGTCTCCATGCGGACTATAATCCGAGCACACATCATTTGATCAATTCGACCACCTTGGGGTTGATGAAATCCAGTGCGATCTTGATAAACACCGCGCGGGGTGGATTGATTGATCAAATCGCTTTGTATCATGCCCTGAAGCATGGAAAAATATGGGGAGCTGGACTCGATGTTACTGACCCTGAACCGCTCCCCAGCGATTCACCACTGCGTGAAATGGCACGCTGTGTCATCTTGCCTCATATCGGTAGCGCGACGGTTGAAACGCGGCAGGCAATGGCCGACATCGCAGTTAATAATCTCTTGGCCGGCCTCCACGGTCGTCCCTTACCTCACGAAGTGCGGCCTTAACAGAGAGTTAAAGCCTAAAGTCATTTATCGCAGACTGACGTGGACAGGGATTTCGACCGGTTCAGTCGCTTCAGTGGCGGGGGGAGGAGTTTCCGTTTCGTGATTGACATATCGAGTCGGTTTGTGATTGCGCTCGCCTTGCCAGATCACGCGGTTGGCTAACGATAACGACTGAGGAGAGGTATTTGATTCCTGCGCCGAGTGGCTCTGTGCAAGCATATCGGCGGAAGGACATTCAGTAACGGCACTGTCGAGGGCTCCCTTCGATAGGGTCCTTTCGGTGTTGGTTTTATTGGGTTGAAGATTACCATGCAACAGGTTTGCCGCAATCGCTAATTGTTCAGAACCTTGTGGACCATCGGGAATATCTAGGTCTTTGTATAGGCCGAGTACCAATTGGCGAACGCGATTGAATTCTGTTGCGCTTTCCAACCAATAATCATTTTCGCGAAACACCAGTGGCGGAACTTTTTCGCCCGCTGCCAACGCTTGCAAGCTCCTTCTTAAACGGACCATCGGCCCAGCTAAACGATTACTGATTCGGAGCGCATCGCGGGTGAAAAGCGGTACTAATACGGCCACACACACCAGCAACGGAACTTGTGACCAAGCTGCCGAGCGAAACGCATTCGAAAAGGACTGCTGCGGAAACAGAAAGCTCATTTGCAAGAACGTATTGAGCACTAGCAAAACGCTTGTGAACAATAACCAATGGCTTGCCAGTCGCCAAGCCAATGAGGATTGGATCGCTCGATCCGCAAAAACTTGCTGACGTTTACGATAGGGATTGTGCGGCTTCATTTCATTTCACCTCGGTTCAGTTTTCCAGGCAGTAACGCCCGATAGGAACCGTAGCCTATGGTTTGGGCTGGACGTCAAAATTGAACGGGATTACCTGTATGATTTTCTTTGCGCACCCAGAACGACAAGCACAATCGCTACAAACCAACTACTGTGAGCCGGGACCAGGAACCAAATAGATTGCTTCGACGGAACAACCGCTCCAGGCTTTTATCGTAATCGCCGGTACCCGCCTACTCAGCTTGACCATCCATGGCTGAATGGTCGATTCCAATAACCAACATCGATGTGAATCGCGTTGCGTGTATCGAATGCCGTTGGACTAATTTGTGTTGAGAGCAATGTCGCTTCTTCGACCTTTGCTCGATTATCGCTAAGGATTGGCTGCAATGTTCTTCCCTTGGATCAAGCGACTTGGCGCCATTGGCTTAGTTTTCTTCGGTGCCTCCCAAGCCTCCGCTCAATATGGCTCGATGGCTTATTACGGTGCGGACGCAGGAGTGACCCATGGGACGCCCATTCCTGCGGGGTATGGTGGGATTTGGGGCTATGCAGGTGGAATGCGGGCACACTCAGTTTACAGTATGCCGCGCAGTCCTGGAGCTGGTGGTGCATTACTGAATGGCACCGGCCGCTACTTTGGATTTGGTTTCAGCGAGGGGTACCACAACTGCCCGAGCGGTGGATGTGAAACCGGTGGACAACCAAGTTGCTTCAATGGTCTTGGCGGATTGGGTTTAGGAGGTGGCTTAGGGCTTGGACTGGGGCAAGTTGGTTGCAGTGTTCCCAACATTACAGCTCCAAGTGCTCCAGCCTGCAATTCATGTCAAGCTCCCATTTCCAATGCACCTTGTGGCAACCAGTGTTTTGGCAATTATCAATTTCATCCAGGTCATGTTTTTGGCCGGCCAAGTTACGGGAATCCGCACTACCCCACAGATTGCATCAATTGGCGCGAAGCCGTCAAGTACGATCAAGGTCCCTGTATCCCGAATACCGTTTATCAGAATGCACCTTATCAAAATGACGCCCAGATGATGCATTCACCACCTGTTGCTCAACCGATGATGCCCGCCCATCAAGGAATGCAACAGCAGGCTTACCCACAGCAGATGATGCAACCTCGTTTGCAGCCACAGCCGCAGATGGCGCTGCCGGAGACCAGCCCGTCGGACGCAGCTCCAGGTTCTTGGCCATGGCAGAAAGGTCATGGAAATGCCCCTCAAGCGGCCCCAGCGGCACCAAGGAACCTTAACCAACCGACCCCGGCCGAACCGTTGACTCCCGTTCCAGGCCCTACATCTAAACCGGCAGCTCCCGTAGCACCCGTTTTGGAGGCACTTCCTCGACCCAATGCTGCTGATGATGCTCTTTTGGAGGAGAGTGATTCCGAACCCAAACTCGAATTACCTTCGAAACCGGAAACTCTAGTTCCTGCCCCGCCGGTTGCACCAGCCCCTGCGGTTGTACCCCCAGTTCCTGCGCCGGCGACAGCACCTGTCGTACCGCAACCGCCAGCACCAGCCGCTGAACCAGCCCCCAAGGTTGAGCCACCTCCCGCTGGCGACGATGAAGATTTGCTTTCGAATCGACGCAATCCGATTCGCCAGCCCAAACGCCGCTAAGTCGGAAAAGTCCGGCGTTGAAGCACTTTCGATTTCCCGCTGTGGCGAGCCATAGCGGGAAATTTGCGTAAATCGTCACTCAAGGAAGGCCCAAGCGACCTTGAACTATTTGGCATTTGGGCCACAATTCAAACTCTTGCGGCTCACGACAAATATCCAGGCAACTTTTGTATAAGGGGTAAATCACATGGCAACTCAACGAAGCTTGGTGCTTCTCAAACCAGATTGTGTAGAACGACGCTTGATGGGACAGATCATCACCCGTTTTGAGAACAAAGGCTTGTCCATTGTTGCTATGAAGATGTTACGCGTGACCCCCGAGCTTTCTCAGAAGCATTACGCTGAACATGTGAGCAAGCCATTTTACAAGAGCCTCGAAACTTTTATTACCTCGGCTCCAGTGGTTGCGATAGCGGTGGAAGGTCCAGACGTCATTCGCATCATCCGCGAGATGCTCGGTGCCACCAACGGCATGAACGCTGCTCCTGGCACCATTCGTGGTGAATACAGCAGCAGCCGTCAAATGAATTTGGTTCATGCGTCCGACAGCCCAGAAAGCGCGGCTCGCGAATTGAGCTTGTACTTTACGGATAGCGAATTCTGTCCAGCCAAGTACGCTCTGGCCGATGTGATTCGAGCTCCAGAAGAAAACTAATTGGCAATAACGATTTTGAAGTGGATCAAGCCGATTGCAGCAGCAGTCGGCTTTTTTTTGGTACGTGCCAAAGAAGTTAGCAAAGGTGGCAAACTAGTTTCGGTGCCGGTGTTACAGGCAAAGCAATCTATCAGCGATCACTTTTTGGTTTCGACACCCGTACGTCGCTTCGGAAATAGAGTGGTGCAGATTTCACACACCGTTCCATCGCAGCCTCGAGCCGTACAATGCTCTCTCCCGTAGAAGATGATTTGGAGATGAAGGTGATTCCATTTCTCTTTCGCAAAGAGTTTTCGTAGGTCCATCTCGGTTTGCAAAACATTCTTACCGTTGGTTAGCTTCCATCTTTGAGCGAGTCGATGGATGTGTGTGTCGACTGGAAATGCGGGCTCGCCAAATGCCTGGCTGATCACAACACTGGCGGTTTTCCGTCCAACACCGGGCAATGTCTGCAACACTTCAAAATCGTTTGGAACTTGTCCCGCATGTTCACGAACCAAAATCTTTGACAGCTCCAAAATGGCTTTCGATTTTTGGGGTGAGAGTCCACAAGGGCGAATGATTTCCTGAATCGCCTCGCGACTTTTCTCAGACATGGCAAACGGATTGTCGGCGAGCTTCCATAAGTGAGGTGTCACCCGATTTACCATTTTGTCGGTGCATTGAGCACTCAAAAGCACTGCGATCAAAAATGTATACGGATCAAGGTGGTCCAATGGAACCGGGGGATTGGGATACAACTCGTCTAAGCGAGTGGCGATATAGTCCGCTCTTTCCTGTCGATTCATGGGCGTTCCGCTACAGGCTACTTTTGCGATAAAAAGGTGGATTCTTACCTTGTGTATCGTTTATCATAGGGGGCTCAGCCAGACCGACAACCCGCCGAGGTGCTGACCTCACGACTTATCCTATCCAATTTCCTTCCAACATCATTAAGTTGAACAGGAGTCCTATCATGAATCGCTCGTCACGTCGCGAGTTCCTGGAACGATCCATGCTGGCTTCGGCTGCGGCCGTAGCTGTTTCACAAACAGGTACCTTACGAGCTGTAGAAGAAAATCCAGCTGCGGTTTCTGCAAACGAAAAAATGTCCGTTGCCGTTGTGGGCGTACGTGGACGCGGGGGTGATCATTTAAATGGCTTCAGTGCCAGCAAGTTTACTCAAGTCACGCACATTTGCGATGTAGATGAAGCAGTTGGACAACAAAAATGCGATGAGTTCGCTGCCGCTCATGGTGGCCAACGTCCCGAGTATGTGAAGGATATTCGCAAGCTCCTCGAAAACAAATCGATCGACA
>JBILTA010000017.1:0-20530 GCA_044371785.1 Pirellulaceae bacterium
CACGGGCACCGTGCGATACGGAACGGCGCGTTGGGTTGTCGGTTATCCCAAGATCGCACTTGGCTCAACCCTGTTCCCTTATAACGTACATGTTGCCGCAGCCATGGGAGGTTACGCGAGCCAACATCCGGGTGGGGCTCAATTCCTCTATGCAGACGGGAGCGTTCGTTTCCTAAGTCAAACGATCGATGTCGTGACCTATCGCGCCGCGTCAACTCGCGCCGGAGCTGAGGTTCCTGCTTCGGAGATCAGCGAATAATGACGAATCAAAAACACTTTATTCATCACTGCTGCCGAACGTTTTCCATTTACTTAGGCATTGTTTCAATGCTTGCGATCTTCGGCTGTTCCAAAGCTGAACAGCGAATGGAATGCAAAGGGGAAATCACTTTAGATGGAATTCCACTGGAAAACGTCACCTTGATCCTAACTCCCAAAGGTAAAGGACAAGTTGTCGCAGCCACCGTAGTAGCTGGCAAGTTTTATGTGCCCAAACCGCTCGGACCTACGCCGGGCGTATACTCGGTTCGCATTAATCCGGTAGACGGTAATGACGATCCTGTGAGCTTGGTCGCGAGTCTTAAAGCAGGGAAAAAGAAACAACTTATCCCCAAATCGTATCAGAGCGATGGTAAACTATTCGTCTCAGTTACCGGTACCCCCGGCGAGTCCTATCAATTTGATCTTAAGAGCACTGAGCGCTAAAGCGCAGGCCGCTTGAGCACAGAGCTTTATTACACGGAGCGTTTTGTAGATGAAAAGCACTATGTCTAGACTATTTCAGCAACCAGCAATCAGTAGAGCTTTCGCCGCTGCTTTTCTAACTGCATGCCTGCACGGCGATTTACCAGCAGCCGACAATGTTTGGACCGGTTTCCAAAATGGCGGGCGATTAACGACCAGTTCATTGCCCGAATCCTGGGACGCAACCGGTAAGAACATCGCCTGGAAAATAGCCCTCGAAGGTTATGGTCAATCATCGCCCGTAATTTTCAATGAACAAGTTTTTGTTACCTTTACCAGCGGTGCCAATAAAGACAAATATCATATTGCGGCTTACGCACTCAAAGATGGTGCTAAGCTGTGGCAGCAAGATTTCAGCAACCCCACTCCTGAAGAAAACAATAGCTATGTGAGCCGTGCGGCTCCAACGCCCGTCGTTGACTCCAACGGCGTCTATGTGAGCTTTGAAGGTGGGTTAGTGGTCGCTCTGGCTTCAGATGGAAAAATCCGTTGGCAACATAACCTTGTCGAAAAATTCGGCCCTATCAAAGCCCGCCATGGACTAGCCGCTTCACTAGAACAAGACAACGACCATCTCTTTGTATGGGTCGAGCGAGAAGAAAAACCTTACATCTTAGCTTTAAACAAAAACACGGGTGATGTCGTTTGGAATGCTCAAGGAGTTGGCGCAACCAGTTGGAGTAGTCCGCGGCTGTTGAACGTTGCAGGCAAACAACAATTGCTCTGCAGTGCCAGTGGTAAAATCGCTGGGTATGATGTTGCTACAGGAAATAAACTGTGGGAGTTTGCTGACATCGCTAACAACACTACTTGCACACCGATTCCGGTCGGTGATGGTCTCTTTTTCATCGGCGCATCCGACGGCCGCGGCGAACAAGGTGGTGGCAAAACGGCCGCCTCCAATGGTCTGGTTGAGATAAAACCCACTTCCGATGGCAAATTTGAAGTGGGCTACAAATGGCGAGCTGAAAAAGCAACCTGCAGCTTCGGTAGCCCAATCGTAGCCGCCAATAAGGTTTGGATCGTAAACCGATCCGGCGTGTTATACCAATTGGAACTGGAAACCGGAAAACAAGTTTCCGCAGAACGAATTGCCGCTGGTAGCGTCTGGGCAACTCCATTGGCTACCAAAAACCGCCTCTATCTTTTCGGACAAAAAGGCCTGACATCCATCGTTGACTTGAGCAATGCAGCAGAACTAACGACATGCACAACTTGGGAAGACACCAGCGAAGCGGCACCAGCCGCCATGGGTGGCGCTGTGCTTTATGCGGCAGTCTCTGCAGGTGACAACCTTCTGATCCGACGTGGAGATGCACTCTTCGCCATTCGACAAACCAACAATTAAATCTACACGACCACATATAGGACTTGAACTTACAATGAAACGCAAATTCCTTTTGTCCCTTGCCCTCACGTCACTATCTCTGCTCGGGACATCTAGCAATCTATACGCTCATTTTCCTTGGCTCATCCGTACAGAAGATGGCAAAGCGGCCCTCTTCTTCGGCGAATCCCTGACGGATCGAACTTACAAACTTCCAAAGTCCATTGCTGAAGCCCAAATCAAGCTTGTCGATGACGAAGGAAAACCCACTTCACTTGAAGTTGTGCCGACAGAAAGCGAACAATTCGTTGGCCTTATTTCCAAAAGCCCAACCCCAATCGACCAATGCCTCACCACCCAGGTTACCTTCGGTATTTACCAAGGAATGAAGCTTACCTACTACGCCAGCAACTTTGGCAAGCTCGCAGAATCACTTCCGGCTACAAGCATCGAAACGGACTTGAGCGTAATCCCAACCAACACAGCCACAGGCGTGGATGTAATGGTCTACTGGAAAGGAAAGCCGCTTCCCAATGCTGAAGTAACCTTATTCTGCGATGAAGGAGAAGAGGAAGGCAAAGCGACCACCGACGCATCGGGAAAGGTATCTTTCACCGATGAACAAGTTGAACCAGGTTTAAACGCGCTTATGGTCGGATACCAAGTTGAAGCCGCTGGAAGCTTCAACGAAAAAACTTACACGAAAGAATCGCATTACGCGACCGTCACTTTCAATGATCCTGAAGTTGCAATCGCCACGGATAAGGAAACCGACGAACCGGCAATTGCCGCACTTCCATTTCCTATCACCAGTTTCGGCGCTGCTACGATCGGCACCAAACTTTACGTTTATGGTGGTCACACAGGCGACGCGCATGCCTATGTAAACGAAGATCAAAACGATAAGCTGCTGGTTCTCGATCTGGCCAGCGAAAAGCCTGAATGGACCGAACTATCCACCAATGAAAAGCTTCAAGGCCTCGGAATGGTCGCCTACAAAAACGAAGTGATCATCTTGGGGGGCTTCACCGCCATGAACAAGAAAGGGGAGAAGCAAAATCTAAAGTCGCAAACATATGTTCGCGCTTTTGATGTCGACAAGAAATCTTGGCGCGATTTACCCGCGCTGCCAGAGCCACGCAGCAGCCATGATGCGGCTCTCATCGGCAGCACCATTTACGTTGTCGGTGGCTGGAACATGCAAGGGAACGGAGAGGATACCGACTGGCATACGACAGCTTGGTCCATGGATTTAGCTGCCGCAAATCCCCAGTGGAAGAAAATTTCCGATCCTCCTTTTACTCGTCGTGCTGTCGCAACCGTTGCACATGACGACAAGCTCTTTGTGATTGGTGGTATGAACGAGAATGACGGCCCCACCAAAGATGCTGAGATCTACGATCCGCAATCAAATACTTGGCACGATGCAGCATCCATCATCGGCGAAAAAGCGATGGCAGGTTTCGGTGCTGCTGGATGGAGCATCAACGGAACACTGTTCATCACCAGCCACGAAGGTGATGTTGAACGATGGGATGCGGATAAAAAAAACTGGGTTGCGGTCGGCAAGACGAAAGAAGCTCGCTTTTTTAACCGCTTGTTACCCGTCAACGGCAAGCAGTTGATCTCCATTGGCGGTGCAAATATGGAGGTCGGCAAATACACCGAAGTGGAATTGATCGACCTCGAATAGAACTCATGCCGTCGTTCGCTGGCTCATACCCTATTTTTCCTACACGTCTTTATTTGTAACGAAATCATCTATTGAACAGACGAAAGATGGCCGTCGTACTGTAGCTGGAGCACAGCGGAGGCTAGGGAGACTCGGGAAAGACGCTACTCCCCGAATACGCTCTCGAAAAGATGTGTAGGATAAATAGGGCTCCAGCCTCGTCTTGTCTGGCTCCCCAGCCGGCGGTTGCACCACCGGCAGAGGGTATGCCAGCCTCTTTGTTCCCAACGCCAGCCCCGCCGTGGACGCCCCACGCTACGCTTCAGCTGCTGCTGCGCCTGGTATCGACATATGCTTGGCAATATAAGCTGGTTCGCCGATGCGTTTGATCAGCTCCAATTGAAGCTCCAACCAAGCCATGTGACCTTCTTCGTCGACGGCGATTTTTTCGAACAGCATTCGGCTGCCGATATCACCCGCTTCACCCGCTCGACGAGCAGCAACGGTATAGAACTCAATGGCATTCTTCTCATCGTCCATATCATGCTTGAACATTTCTTGAAGGCTTGCCGCTACTTTCGGCTGTTTATCAAACAGCATCTGAGGCTCACCCTTTAAGAAAATGATTCGATTCATGAACTGATCCGCATGCCCAATCTCTTCCTGCATTTCCGCACGCATTTTTGTCCCGAGTAGATCAAGCCCCCAATCGGTCAAAACGCCCGCGTGAAGCTGATATTGATGGGCGGCAGTAAGTTCCATCCCCAATGATTTTTGCAAATCCTTCAGTACGTCTGTACGTGACATATTCCGTTCTCCTTGTTTTACATCTTCCTAATCCGGAGCATTACTCGAGGATCAGGATTTCCACTTTTCTAAAATCCACTGGATGGCTTTCTGATTGCAAAGAAATTGTTCCGCGATCCAGTTGCACGGCCCCATCTTTGATAATTCGCTTGGCACTTGCATCGCCGGGATCGAGTTGTGGGCGCTGATATTCAAGGACCACTTCACCATCCACGATATGCTTGATCTCTTTATTCCCGTCGACGTAAATCTCAGCGGTCACCCATTGGTCACCGTGATAGGTCTTTGATTTCGAGTTCGTACAATGACGCGTGATCAACTTCCCACCCATTTCAACATGGGTTCCCGGAGTACATAAATTCAGCGTGTTACGGGGATTCTTTCCATCGCCACCGAGAAGCTGTACTTCAATTGAGCAGGGGAAATCTTGATCCAAAGTCATGCTTTGCGGAGTCTGGCCATGCACCATGACGCCGCTGTTGCGAATTGCCCAACCTGGCCCACCCGCAACCTGCTTATCGACAAAGCGATATTCAACACGAAAGCGGTACTTTGAATATATCGCCTCATGAAACAAATGCCCAAAGCGTTCCTGAAACTCAGGATAAGCGTCGTACCGCACCTTCAATAAGCCATCTTCCACACGAAACGTATTCCCAAAATTTTCGCCAGCTTCATGGCCGCGAATCTTCGGCGTCCACCCCGTGAGGTCTTTCCCATTAAAGAGCTGAATCCATTTCTCTTCCTTTTGCTTTTTTTCTTCCTGGGGTCCAGCTGATGTTCCCCATTGACCAAGTAAACCAACCAACATTAGTCCAGTTATGAAAATCTGCCATTTCATGCGCAAACCATCACTTTCTTATGCTCAAGAGTCGACTCGCTACATCTCTCCATCATACCATAATCTTAAATTGCTGTCTCAGCCCTTATCTTTAAGGAGAATACCATTGCCGACTCGAAGGGACTTTCTCGTATCCACAGCCCTCACTGCAACCGCATGGCAGGCCGCCCTAGGAACCCATGTCGCGACTGCTGTAAATCACGCCGACATCAACCATGGAAATTTAAACGCCACAATAGGCGACAATTCGGCCGGCCCAGAACATCGCGCCGGCTACAACGGCGTCTGGCAACTATCCCATCGCACTCAACCACGTTCCATTTTTGTGCCTGGCATCGCTGGCTTGAATCTCGAACATGCAATCACGGGAGCAGCACTCAAATCTGACGACGAATTCTTTGAACCACGTCGTGCTCCGATGCAACTAACCCAATTGCAACCAAACGAAATGCAACTCTACCAATCCCCAACCCCGCTAACGCATGTTGAAAGCTGGACCACTTTTAAGCTCGAGGGTGAGCACTATTTGGACATGGACTTTCGCTGCCGAATGCAACAAGGTTCATTTCCATACGGATATCTAGCTCTGTTTTGGGCAAGCTACATCAACGCCCCGCTAGATAAATCGATGTACTTTCTCGGCACTATGGATGGTCGATCGGAGCAATGGCTACAGCTTTGCACTCAAGTCCATAACGATCAAAGCACGGTGAGGCATCGCGATGATGAACTTGATTTGCAATTTGCCGATGATGGACGACCTGCTTTATACAAGTCTATTTCTCCAATGCGATACACAAGGCCAATGTTCTACGGACATGTCGATGACTTGATCTGGTGTGTTATGTTCGATCGCCACACAGGTCTTCGCTTCACGCATTCACCGACAGGCGGTGGATTTAATCAAGAGCGACAAACGGCAAATCCTGCCTGGGATTTTCAGTATGTTATCCAGAATCCAGAACTGAATCGCGACTACCACTTTCGACTGCGCTCCGTCTTGATGCCGCGTTGCTCTCGAGAAAACTTGCTGTCCCACTACGCTATCTGGCAAGACCACTTAAAGAACACAAAAGATAGATGATCATTCCGAGAATCAGGCCACACGGTACCGTTGTGAGCCACGCCAAAACGATCTCGCCAATCATCCGCCACCGCGCTTTGCCATTCGCCATACCGATACCGACTAAAGATCCGACGCTTACGTGAGTCGTACTGACCGGGAGGCTATGGAAACTAGCCGTACTAACGAGAAGACTAGTAATAAAGCTTGCAACCAAGCCCTCACCTGCATCGAGATCCGTAATCTTCTTGCCCAAGGTCTCAGCAACGTTTTTCGCATCAAATATTCCACCGAGCAAAATGAAAATCGCAACAAACGCGAATGCCATTTCAATCTTTGCTTCCGGTACCAATAGCAGAATGGCTACTATCTTGGGAGTGTCGTTGAGTCCCCGAGCGAAGCTTGCCGCTCCAGCACTCGCGAAATGAAATCCATCCAATGTCCTATTTCTTTGCTTGAGAGAAACACGACACAAGAGCAAGAGCCTATAGAAAATCCATGCCGACACAATGGCCAAGATCGGACTGATCAATAAGGGGTATAGAATACTACTCGCCAACGTATTCCACTGGACCTTGGCACTACTGGTGTCAAGAATCCAACTAGCCACACCACACCCTCCAATGGCCCCAAGCAGCGCATGTGTCGTGGATACCGGAAAAGAAAAACGAGTGGCCAAATAACTTGTTGCCGCGGCCGCTAAAGCAATCGATGCAGCGAACGCTGGTCCCTGAACTATCGCATCAGGCAGTATCCCTTTCCCCCCAAAACTATTAAGCAGCCCTGAAGCGAGCCAAAATGAAGCCAGCGAACCAGAAAAGGTAAACAAGTTCCCCCATATGAGCGCTGTCCTGAGGGTCGCAGCACCACTCCCATACAAGGAAGCAACGCCTTTAAAGTTAGCGTTCGCGCCGTTGGTAAATGCAACAGCCGCAACCGCGAAAATCAAAACGGCGAGGCTTAACAACATCGGCTCCCAATTCTTAACATCCGCACCCAAAAGTGACGAGTCGCTTCCTTACAAACTCCATCTTGCAAGAGATTACTTCACGTTTGGCTTAACTTC
The DNA here is from genome assembly GCA_044371785.1 of Pirellulaceae bacterium. GTDB lineage: Bacteria > Planctomycetota > Planctomycetia > Pirellulales > Pirellulaceae > JAFLCP01. The sequence continues at coordinate 7,521 of JBILTA010000017.1, forward strand.
GGCAGGCAACTCTTTCATGGAAGCATACTCTTTCCATGAGCCTTCATACAAACGCACACGGGGATAGCCGGCAATATGTTTCAAATAGAAACGCAACAGACTGCCTTCTCGAGATGTACCACAGTATACGATGATATCTTTGTCCTTAGTGATTCCTGATTTTTCAAGTTCCACCATGCTTTTCCCCAAAGGTCGAAACTTATGGGTGTTGTCCATTTCCATAAGTTTAGCCCAGTGAAACGAGATCGCGCCCGGGATATGTCCCTTACGTAGCCACACATCATCATCACCTATGTATTCATTATAGGGTCGAGCATCGACGATCAAGGTATCTGCTTGCTTCTGCGAGTCAAGTACATCATTTATTGAGACACCTATTTCAGAGAGCTGTGTCCCACTTACATTCCCAGGTGGATTACCAAAATACTCCTGAGTCACGGGCAAACCTTCACTATTCCAGCTGGCTAAACCACCATCCACGATCCGAATGTCGGTAACCCCATATTTTTCTAGTACGTAAGCAACCATGCTGGTACTAAGAATTTCATCATTGGGTAACTTCTCGCCTGTCGCATAGAGAATATGCGTCTTTCCTGGTTGCACGCCAGCACGATTAAGTAACAGCGTTGTAATATCGTCAGGAAGATATTGTACGGGAACACCACGCTCGGTCCCACGCAATGTGTCGAAATTCAGATGATGCGCCTGAGGTAAGTGACCACGAAAATAATCCTTATAGCCGCCACGCGTGTCGATCACGATCGGCTTTTTTCCGTCTGGACTTTGCGTGATAAGGCTGTGAGCCTCATTCGGCGAGATAATCGAGATCTCCGCCGACGCTTCGATTGACAAACTGACGAAGAAAAGTAGAAACATCAAAACTTTCATGGCGACCCTCTTCATTCATTCTTCTGATTCAGCAAATTCACTTTACTTCGGTTCTGGCGTAACTTCGGTTCTGGCGTAACTTCGGTTCTGGCGTAACTTCGGTAGGGGCAAGCACCGATTCCAAGCACTCAAACATCTTGTTATCACTTGCCAATTTGCAGTATCACAACACAACACGCACAAACAAACGTTTGATCGTACGAACGTCTTCTTATCATGTCAATCACCCACTCTCGCTCCACTGGAAAGCGATGTGTTTTGGTCATCCAGTTCAGAGTTGCTTGTGTCGTCGAGTCGCCTGTTCGCTGATGACGGATACGCCGCCTGGAATACAAAAAAGGGATCGCGACTGAAACGACGGGAACTATATTCTCCACAGTGGAAAAAGATCGTCGTTCAGAGTCTTGTTTTCACCGCGTTTAAAAGTGACCTACCTTAGCCATGGTCGTTTGTTTCCTACAACCAAATAAGGTGCCTTCTGCTTTTTTGGTTCCGATAGTTGTCAGCAAAACTCAAGGAAACGTTTTCACGTATCACTTGCTTTTTCCCCTGTGAATCCAAATCGAATTAGCACTCCAATGTGGCTACGGAGGCCTGTTGCCACTTCTCTTTCAGCCCCAGAATCCCCTCCAGGTCTACCACTTTTGAGGATTTCTTCTTGACAGGGAATGTACGTAACCTAGAGTTCAAATGGCTATGCCATTTTCCGTCCCTAGGTGCCATTCACGCCGCCACTGGTCATAACGCAGCAAGCTTTGATGACAAATTTGCTACCAAAATCGTTGTGTGATTCGAAGAAACCACGCTTTCGTCGCTTGCTTTCAGCCGAGGATGGCAGTACGGCTGTCGAATATGCGATTATGCTCGGGTTGGTTTGTAGCATTTTATTGACTTCGGTTAGGGCGTTGGGAAACGCTTCCATGGCGACCTTCTCGCAGCTTTCACGTTCCCTAGAATCCGCGTCCGAATATGCCCCAATGCAAAGTCAGGGCGCACCTCCTGTTGCCCCACCCGCACCTGTGGGCAAGTGAGTTTTGATTAAATCTTGCAATGAAAACTCCTCTTTTTGCGTTCCGTTGGCAGACTCGCACAACCGTTCTTCGTCCATTGCTGGTCACAGCGTTGATTGGCATGCTCATGTGGTTGTCGAGTCCTGTTTCCAAAATCGACAATGTCTGGTCTGATTTTCTGTTAACGTGCCAAGCAATTCCTGCCAAAGGTAACGTTATTCTGCTAGCCATTACAGCCGACGATGTGATCGCTCATGGTCAAGAACGACTTTCGCGTGAATATCTAGCGGAAACATTAGATATTTTGAATCGCGCCGGCGTCAAACGCATATTGCTTGACTTTAACTTGGGTTCTGGCGTAACCCCTACCGAAGAGAAAAAACTCAAAGCAGTGATGATGGGGTTAGGCCCAGATCGCTTAGCGATCGCATATGAACCAGATCCTACCTTACGCACTAAGTCGACTCTACTTCTACATGCGACAACCGTGGATCTCTCCTTCACTCCCGATTCCGACGGTCGCCTGAGAATTCTCAATAGATCATCTCCCGACTTCCAACCCAATCCATCCGCTTGGTTGCATGAAGGAAAAACACAAGTCGAGCCCACCATTTTGGATCGGCGCATTGCCCCCAACAGCGTTCCAAAATTCAGCCTGTCCGATTTGCACGAACGCAAGTTACCTAAAGACATCTTGCGCAACAAGTTGGTAGTGATCTCCCATGATCGCCAATTATCCAAGACCCGATCTGAGCTCCCCATACACGGTCGTGTCGATCGCGGAACAATCATTGCTATTGCGACCGAATCACGTATCGATCAATACGATCAACGTGCATCTAAAGCTGAATTTGCTTCGATGGTCACTAATATTCTCTTGATCTTTGGTGGATATTTGATCGGCGCTCAAGCTCCTAATGTTAAACGCGCCCTATGGGGCATCTTTTGGGTATCCACGCTTGCCGTCGTTATTGCCTGGAATTTATGTGTCTTTTATGGTGTCCCTTCCCGCCCCGGTACTATCCTTCTAACTTCAATTTTTTCGCTCTATATCGCACTTGCATACCGCTTGAAGGTACTCGAGTTGATCGGTGGTCTACTTAGTGGTGTGCTCAGTCCTGAAGAAGTTTGGTTGTGGCGAGTTTATGGGGAAAAGACATGCCCGGTTATCTTGTTCGATGCTATGGGGCATATCAAACGGGCCAATGCGGCTGCGATACAAGCTTTTGGCCTCACCACCGAAAATTTTGCTTTGCAAACCTCACCTTTGGCGCGTCTTACGATGCCAAACTTGGGAGAACGCTGTGAGACAGTAGATTGGTCAGGCCCTCCAAAATCCGTTTGGAAAATTGATTGGCCCAGCAACTCACTTCCCTTGGCCATCTTCGCCGACATCACTTCTCAAAAGGCAGAGATAACGCGTCTACAAACACAACTGTATACCGATCCCATGACAGGCGAAGCGAATCGTGCGGGCTTCGAGAAGGCCCTGGAAACACTCGACAAGGAGTCCATCCAAGATTATGCCATCATCTTTATGGACATGAACGGGTTTAAAGCTGTGAACGATTCGTACGGACATGACGCTGGTGACAAACTCTTAAAGGTAGCCGGCCAACGATTCCGGAGTGTCATCGGCCCAGCCGCTGTTCTCGCTCGACTCGGCGGTGACGAGTTCGTTATCATCGTACAGAGAAACACCACTAACGACGCACTTTTAGATCTGCGTGATCGGCTTGAAGCCAGCCTGGGTACTGAAATCGATATCGGTAAATGCACCGTCAAAGTCGGGGTTGCAGCCGGTTTCGCCACGAAACACTCTGCTACTGAACAAACAGCCAGCGTCTTGCGTCGCGCTGATCATGCTATGTACGAACGCAAAGCATTTATCAAGTCGCGTCCACTCTTAACAACCCCACAATCATTAAGCAACGTGGTCCCGATAACCGCTTGATCGCCTGATCGTCTCGTATCCCATGCATGAAGCAAACCCTTTGCGCTATTCATGGCGTAACAACAGAACCCGATCATTGTAACTGTCGGTGATCACTAATTGTCCAGTAGATCGCTGAAGCGAGACACCATGGGGCCGGTTCAACATGCATTCACGTGGTGGTAAACTCAGATCTCCCTTACCACTTTTTCCCGTTCCGGCTAAGCGTGTTATCGTTCGTTTCTTTGGACAATACCTGCGAATCGTATGACTCTCAGCATCGGCGATAATTACACAACCATCGACATCGATACATAAGTGTTTCGGTCCATTTAAACCGATATCCAAAGCAACTCCTTCCTCCAGTCCGGTTCCCTTTTTTCCAGAACGATTTACCACCGTGTAGATTAAACCTGATGAATCTACAACCCGTAAGGCATGCCCATTTCTCTCTAGAATATAAACGTTGCCATCCTTGTCGACAGTAACCGCTCTCGGGTCCACTAAAGGTGAATCTATCGCTCGAGCTCCATCCACAGGCACTCCCTTCTTTCCATTTCCCGCCACAACACGCATGTCGCCGCTGGACATATCACGCGCGTAAACTTGAAGTAGATTGGCAATGTACAATGTCTTCTTGTCAGGACTTAGAGTAACGCAATACGGTCCTTCGTTACGAGCCTTATCCTGTTGCACCGTATAACCAGCCATACACGCCACATAATCTGTCCTCTCCATCCAAACCCGAATCCGTCCATTCCAAGTGTCACCAACAAAGATCTCTTCGGGACTCAGGATGGCCAAGTTGTGTGGACCATGAAAGGTCGCTTCCAACGCTCGACCATCCACAAGCGTTTCTTCTTCCCCTTCCTGCCTTCCCCCCATCTTCCCAGCCATATGCATCAGCTTCCCATCACGATCGACACGTAACAAGCGATTCCCTTTCGCCATCTCAATAATCCAAAGCTGATCCTTTTCATCATATTCCGCACCAAAAGGCTCTAACAGTTTGGCCTCCACCGCCGGAATACCAACCGCGCTGACCGATCCACCCGCCAACAACTCAAACCGATCGGCCCCAGTTACCAAAGAACAAACACATAATACGATCATCCAAAGAAAACACGTCAGCCTGCTCATCGTTGACCTCAATCTTTGACTTTTCGCAACACACGAATGCGGTGATTTTCACTATCGCCAATCCAAATCGTTCCATCTTTTTCAACAAAGATTCCATGCAATCGATTGAGTTGACATTTCGATGGATCCCCATCCGGTCCATCTCCTTTACCGCCATTTCCAACGATTACACTCAAGACTCCGGTCTTCGCATCGATTTTTCGAACGGAATGACTTTCGGTATCAGCCAAATAGACATTTCCGTTTGTGTCTAGAGCGATTCCTTTTGGTCCCTTTAACGCCGCTTGCAAAGCTGGCCCACCATTTCCAGTAAAACCACTCGCCCCTGTACCAGCAACATGGTGAATTCGATTCGCTTGTAAATCAAAACGGAACACTTGATTTCCTTCGCGGGTTGCTAACCATAAGTTACCAGCTTGGTCAAAATCCAGTGAACGAGGCCCATTGAGCGGAGTTCCCTCTATAGGAGAATTATCCGGAGTCTTTCCCGGTTTACCGGTTCCTGCAAATGTCGTAATTCGCATACCTTCGGGATCCACTTTGCGAATCACATGATTGCCAATGTCGCAAATATAAAGACTTCCGTCGGGTCCGAATTGAATCGAGTGCGGATTTTTCAACTGCGCTTTATCTGCCTTTCCACCATCGCCGGCGTAACCTGGCGTCCCCGTACCAGCAATGGTCGTCACCCTATTCCGACTGAAATCTATTTTGCGTACCACATGATTGGACATATCGACGACCAAGAGATTTCCATCGCGATCGAAGCGTATCTCATGCGGTTGATTAAAGGTCGCTTTCAAAGGGGGCCCACCATCGCCCGAGTATCCCTTCTCCCCTGTCCCAGCGACCGTCTCCAACAATCCTTCCGATGTGATTCGCCGAATACGCTGCCCTCCATACTCACAAAACCAAATCGCCCCATCCGGACCACGCACAACGCCAAACGGATTGTTCACCTCCCCCTTTACCGCCGCTCCACCGTCACCTGAAAAGCCAGCTTTTCCTGTCCCCGCTGCAGTTTCCACAATCCATTCTTGAGCCTGCCCTGGAACCATCGGTCCCCAACAAACCATGCTCCCCAAAACCGCCACCTGAACTACCACAGTTGCCAAGTAATGCTTTACTGATTTCATACTGGTCCCTATGAACCAAACCCAAATCCCTACGAAAACCTTCGTACTTCTTGTCCTTCCACAAACCGTGGCAGGAGCCCGAAAGCAAGGCAATTCTTAATGACCCAGAGTCAACGTTATCGAAACAGCCGCTCAAAATGATCGCTCCGAATACGACGATTGTGCCAAATCTCCAGCCTGAATACTTCTCACCTCCGCAAAATATTGTCGAAAAATCACCACATTTAATCGCCCATTTTCGTTGTGCCTTATCCATGACCTACATTCAAACAACCGTCAGTATTTCCATTTTTTTGAAGTGCTAAGAGATGTCGAAGATTAACAATACCATCAGCCCAGAATTCCTCACGACCGTTGCTCCGCCCACCCCGGAAGCGGTTCTGCTTGAAGTCGAGGCAGACGTAGAGAGTCTCTACGCTTCGACCAATCTGATTGATTCTCGCCCCTGTCCCTCACGATCCGACAATACGGAAACCCAAGAGCATTCGAGCGATGGAGCCCCACCGTTCAATGAACTTCTTCGTGAACGCGACTACTTCCGCCGGAAAGCGATCCAACAGGACGTCGAAATATTCGAAATGCGTGCCTTGCTGCAGTCTGGCAAGGGCTTAAGCAACATTCTAAATCTCCGTCCACTACTTGATACATTCATGGCGGTTGTGCGCGAAAAATATAGCGCTACCAACACAGCCGTATTGCTAAAAGATGATCTCGAAAACACCGAAGACTTCTATCGTGTGAAAGCCTTCTACGGTTTAGAGGACCGATTCATCCATCCCAGCGGATTAGAAGAATCGCTTCACATGTTCAAATTCCCCAAGGACAATGGCCTGCTCTGGCAACTCATACAACAGGGTAATGTCTTTAGTGTCCGTGATATGCAAAGTGGTCCACGCTTCAAACATGCTTGGAATAAGTGGAACCTCGACGTTCTAAAATCGGACGTCTGGTGTCCGTTGATCAAAAGCGGTGAAGTGCTTGGCATCTTAACCGTCGGCCCACGCGACGATGGCTCGCAGATCCCAGAAAGCGAATACGCGTTCATTCAAGAGCTTGCGTCCATCGCGATCACCAATATCGATTCGACTCTCAAGTATGAGAAGAACGAACGCATCCTGAAGAATATTCAGACGTTGTACGATATCAATCAGCAGATTGCGAACGTTAACGACTTCAAGAAACTTTGTATCGAAACCCTCAGCAAGGCCGTTGACGTCTTGATGACACAGAAGGGTAATTTGATGATCTTCAATAAGATCACCAAGAAACTCGAAATTCGAGTGGTTTGGGGCAATATACCTAAGAACGTTCGAGATGAAATCAACAATGGTTTGGTCGAAACCAAGACATTTGATTTAGGCGAAGGCGTGGCAGGGCAATGTGCCAAAACCAAGAAGCCGATACGAGTCAACGATCGTACCCAAATTCCGCAAGTGGGTCAGCATGCTGTCTATTGCATTGCCAGCGTTCCAATTCTATATGGTAACGAATTGGAAGGTGTTATCAATATGACCAATAAGGTCGTCTTCGATGAACAGGGCAACAAGGTTCTCGATCCACTTGGAAGATTCACCGAAGAAGATATCGGCTTGTTGCTGGGCCTCGCCGATCAAGCAGCCGTGAACCTCAATAAGACTCGTCTCTACAGTCAGTCGATCACCGATCGAATGACAGGTCTTTACAACAGTCGCTACTTCGAACAAATGCTCTTCGAGACATTCACCGAATCGGTGACCAGCAGTAAGCCGTTGACGATTGCCATATCGGACATCGATCATTTCAAGAAGTTCAACGATAGCAACGGTCACGCTGCAGGTGACGAAGTCTTGAAACACGTTTCCAGACTGTTCTCCGAATGCGTCCGCCCCGATACCGACGACATGGTCTTCCGCTATGGCGGCGAGGAGTTTTGCATGCTTATGCCAAACACCACGCCAGAAGAAGCAATGGAAGTCATTGAAAACTATCGTGCTCGACTCGATGCGACACCGCTGGAACATATGGGCTCAACCCTCAAGGTCCAAGTCTCGGTGGGGTTGGCAACATCCATCCTGGATGCCATCGACAGCAAACAGCTTTTTGAGAATGCGGACGAAGCCCTATATGCCTGTAAGCACAATGGTCGAAATCAGATCCGCCATTACGCCAACGGCTCCAAAATTCGTTATCAGCCTAGCGGCGTAGCGGAACTCATTCAGCAAGCTTATAAGTGAAAAGCGAAGGGCGCCGAAATCAGCGATGAAATTCCGCGCAAATAGCCCCATTCCAACCCATTTTGGCATGCTCAGTGAACTTCGCTGATATCGATCAAATGTAATTGCCTGCCGCGTTCGGCTGCGGGGGCATCAATACAAACATAGCGATTATCGCGGCTAACACGTGGATGAGTATCAACACGCCACTCGCCAGCATATTGACTTGGCGAGTGAAACTCACCTAGATCGATTCGTCGATTCGTGGCGATATGATAAAGATGTGGTGTTTGAAAGCGATCCTTACCCTTAGGATAAGTATCGTTTAAGATCCAAGTGTTGTCGCGAATGTAGGTGATATGCCCTCCGGAATCGAGCACGCCCTTCCCCACTTCTTCCACGATCCCGGAATCTTTGTCCTCGAAAAGAAAATTCCCCCAGTTCTCATTGCCTAGCCAGCCCTTGGCTTGAGACAAAATATGCCTATCGTCGCGCCAGATGAAATGCGAGGCATAACCGTTGGGAATAACGATACGCAAATCGCTTCCATCCATATTGGCCGTGATTAAGCGGGTGAGGTGGCCCCCTTTGGGAAAAGCCCAGCGATGCAAAAGAATAAAGCGGCTACCTGAAGGCGACACTAACAAGTGATAGGCATGGTGTTTAGCATCTTTCGCGTTATTGATCACCTCTCCCGTGTTTGCCAAACGGTGATGACTCACGATCAAGTCGCTTTTACCCGTTTCGAGATCGACATGGGTAATACCCGTTTCCTCGGGTGCCATGTTCTCAAAAAATGGATCGCGAAAACCTGCATAACCATAACCGGGTCGACAATCCGCGACCCGCGTAAAATCGCAAGCTACGGCAGTCTTCCCATTCGGATTCAACGCATAAATGGGCGAAGGAATGGTTCTCTTGTCACCTGTTTCCACATTCATGATATGGGAAACAAAACGATCCCCTTCGCGATCGTTCCAGATGATCGACGACTTCGTCCCAGGGATCCACTGCAGCATACAGCCTTGCTGCCAATTCCAAGCGACAGACTTGCCGAGAGGAATCCAACGATCCCCGTCTTCCAAATCAATCATCCCTATTTCAATTTCATCCGCTGCAGTTGGGGACCGATGTTCAAAACGAACACGATTACTCAGCACAAAACGGTTATCGGACGAGAACTGAAACTTATCGTAGTATCCAAACCAAAAGAAGCCATCTGCATGCGTGATAATTCTTGTTGGCGGTGCCGCCGAACTACCCAGCGCGAGTCGGTTATGAATCCCGCTCGCAGCAGTAGCAACTCCTAAGCCGAAAAGAAAACTTCTACGTGATTGCTTCATCACTATGTAACCTTGAATTGGCGGGGACGGCGATAAAACAACTTTTATGTAGGTTAACCGATAAGTTGTTCGACAAAATGACCTTCATTGACCGTTGGACGTTCCGGCCGACCTTTATGCAGGTAGGTCAACGCCATGTGGTCGATTCCCAGAAGATTCAAGATGCTGGCATGTAAATCGTGTACATGGATTCGATTTTCAACAGCGCGTAAGCCAAGTTCATCGGTCGTTCCGATCATTTGTCCGCCGCGAACGCCACCTCCCGCCAACCACATCGTGAAACCGGTTGGATTATGATCTCGTCCATTCCCCTGTTCCGACATGGGCGTTCGTCCAAATTCGCCACCCCAAATCACCAATGTCTCATCTAACAAGCCACGTTGCTTCAAATCGGTAAGCAATCCAGCGACGGGCCAATCCATCTGCTTGCATAAAGACGTGTGATTCGCCTCAATGCCAGAATGAGCATCCCACTTGCTACCTGCCCCATGATACAACTGAATGAAACGTACGCCACTCTCTGACATTCGCCGCGCCATTAAACAAAGCTTGCCGAAGTCTGCTGTATCCTTCTCATCGAGACCGTACAGTTTTCGCGTTGCCGCCGACTCTCGCGATAAATCAATCACATTAGGGGCTTCCGCTTGCATACGAAAACCAAGCTCATAGCTCTTGATTCGAGCATCAAGTTCCGATTGCGTGGGAAACTGCGTCGCAAAACCTTGGTTGAGTTTGCTCAAATAGGCTAACTTTGAAATTTGCTGATCCTGCGATACACCCTCCGGCGGGTTGAGATTGGGAATAGGGTCATTCCCTTCTTGAATGCGTATTCCTTGGTAGGATGCTGGCATAAATCCCGCACCCCAGTTTCGTGACCCATTTACAACGGAAGAGCGATTATCCTGCATAACGACATAAGCAGGCATATCCTCATTTTCTGTTCCAAGACCATAACTGACCCAACTTCCCAGCGATGGTCGGCCGCCCAAGATAGAACACGTATTCATCTGACAGACGCCTGCCGAATGGTTGATACCATCCGCCCAGCATGATCGAATCACGGCAATATCATCCGCATGCCGAGCAAGATGCGGAAGCCAATCAGAAATCCAAATACCACCCTCTCCATGTTGTTTCCATTTTCGTTTACAGGGCAAAATGGGCGAACGCGATTCACCCATTGACGTAATCACATCACCAAAGCTTTCGGGTAGTGACTGTCCAGCAAGTTCATTGACCAGAGGCTTTGGATCGAATAAATCGATGTGACTTGGACCACCTTCCATGAACAAAAAAATCACTCGTTTGGCTTGCCCTGGGAGCTTAACGGTGCTCTCTTCTCCGAAACTCTCTTTTCGCAGTAACGAAGCCAATGCCACCGCCCCAAAGCCACCACCGCTACGGCATAAAAACTGTCGGCGTGTCGTCGGAATCTCAATGTGTTTGAATTTCATCGTCGCAGCCCTTTAGCGTACGTATAAGAACTCATTGGAATTCAACAAAGTGTGGCATAAATCACGGAACGCTCCGAAATGCGGCTCAAGAACTTCCTTCTTGGGCTTCGCTAGTTCAGCTTCTAGCTGATGCGGGCCACTATCTTCCATAACACCTGGTTGCGGCTCAAAACGCCAATAGCCTACAGTGCTCTCCAGTACCGATTCACTTGTAAAAAGAACCTCACCCTCGGATAAAACACCGCGTGAATACCGAACATCGTCAATCAGTCCATCAAATAGACCATCATCGTCGCCACCGCGACCGCCAATGGTAAATGGCTCACTACATTCTAATCCTCCTTGAATTTGATGTTCCACCGTCACGCTTTGCAAAGGCTCATCGTCGTTGGAAAGATCCTTTAAATAAAACGTCACTGTTCCTGGTCCATTTCCAGCCAGCTTTACAACGGCTGCAACATAATAGGGAGTGTTGAGCGCTATGTTCTGGTCGGAGAATATAGCCGCTTCACCAAAACCTCCATCGATCTTCTTACCGTACATTTGCATCACAAGTGTTTGAGGTTTACGTCGGCTACCTTTGCCTGTCACACCGAACCCCCAACCAGCTTTCCCACCCCCACCAGACCACTTAGAAACAATCGTCCGTACCGCGCCAGAATCATAAACGGACCTAAGTTGAATAAAGGCCTCTACGGTGAAATCGGCCACATTGAACCGATCGTCATGGCCGATTCGCATGCGTGAGCTGGCATCACTAGGCTTAATCGTGATCGCCAATCCATCGCGATAGGGAATTTTGCTTTGCGCAACTTCCGCCACCTGCACCGGTTCCAACTTGCGTTCGATAATGGCTTGTTGCTGTTTCAAAAACTCTGATGCATAACTAATTTCGTCGGCCGATGGCGCACGACCATAAACTTGTGCCCACAGCAACGAAACTTTCTCTACATCGCTCGCATCATTAGTCTTTAATTCTATCGCCTTGGCTAAGGCATTAGCGTATTGCATCAACTGTGGACTATTAATAAGCAACAAGGATTGCACGGGAGTTGTCGTGGTGTTCCGAACCGACTCACTGGAAAAGAACAATGGAAGATCGAATGCATCCAATAGTGGATCACGAGCGTTACGCATAACTCGAACATAGATGGAGCGTTTCGCGACATCGCCCATAATCCCTTCACCGCCCAAAACACTCCCCTCCCCTGCAGCCGGAATCGTATCAATCTCTACAGCATCCTGCCTTCCCTGCAATTGACCACAAGCTGCCAAAAGTGCGTCACGAATCTGCTCAGCATCCAACCGCCGCACATCGCTTCGCCAATAATACTGGTTCAACGGATCTTTACTCTGTTGCTCTTGTAGCTTCGGATGAGAAGAACTTTGACGGTACGTTTGCGAAAGTAAGATTCGTCGGTGCAACTTTTTCAAACTCCAGCCATCCTCTACAAAACGAGTTGCCAACCAATCGAGTAATTCAGGGTGTGTGGGAGCGCCACCGAGTTTTCCAAAATCGCTCGCATTTGGCGCCAAGCCTTTTCCGAAATGATATTGCCACACTCGATTAACCATCACTCGAGTTGCCAATGGATGATCGGGCTTTGTCAGCCATAAAGCTAAAGCTGAGCGGCGGCCTGAAGAATTTCGCTCAGGTAGCGTTTGAACGTCGGCATCGGTTTCACTGAAAAGACTGAGGAAGCCAGGCTGCACGGCGGTATCCTTTTTCTTGGGCAGATGGGTCATTGGCACATCCGTCCCTACATCACGAACCGTCATCGCCCGAGGCAATTCTTTCGGCTTCAAATGATCCAACATGGCCAACTCTTTCTTGAGCGCCAGGCGTTTTTCCTTATCTTCGCCTTTGATAACGTCGTCCAAACGTCCGTACTCAAAATCCACTTGTCGCTCAAT
>JBILTA010000018.1:0-20488 GCA_044371785.1 Pirellulaceae bacterium
ACCACCCTGTTTCAGCACGTATCCCGCTTCATTCTTGACTTTGGTTTCCAAGCCCGCATAGGCAACCACATCGAATCCATAAGCATTGCGATAGAAATAGGCAGACTGCCGGGCATTGCCAACAAAAAATTTCACGTGGTCAATCTTGCGAATGGATATCTCTTCGATCACATGCCGTTCCTTAATCTCTCTTGCCTAAACTTGCTTTGCCCATTGTGAGAAAAACGCCAAACAGTCAGGGTTCGCCAAAGCCCCAACGTTTCCGATATCAGCACCCATCAGCGAATTCCGAACCGCTATCTCCGAAAGCTTACCACTCAATGTCCTTGGCAAGTCCGGTGCATCAACGACGTATGCAGGAACATGTCGCGGCGAACAACTCGATCGCAATCGCAACTTAATCTGAGTCGTTAGTTCTTCTGTTAACTCAATTCCGGGTTGCATCTTTACGAACAGAACAATTCGTTCATCACCGGCACGACGCAGAGCGGTTGCCACCGATTCCGCTATCTGCGGAAAGGTCGCGATCTGCTGATAGATCTCCCCAGTGCCTATTCTAACGCCTCCAGGGTTAAGTGTGGCATCGGACCTGCCATAAATCACAAATCCATCATGCCGTGTTTTTTTAGTCCAGTCGCCGTGCCACCATACGCCCTCAAACCGACTGAAGTAAGCACTCCGAAACTTTGAACGGTCCTCGTCGTTCCAGAACCCAATCGGCATACTGGGAAAAACGTTTGTGCATACCAGTTCACCCGGTTGCTCGACAATCTCTTTTCCCGCTGCATCCCAAACTTGAACGTCCATCCCAAGCCCAGCACACTGAATCTCTCCGGAATAGACGGGTAAAGTCGGGTTCCCCAGCACAAAACAGGAAACGATATCTGTCCCTCCAGAGATTGAAGCTAACTGCACATTGGCCCCCACACATTCATAGATCCACTGGAATTGCTCGGGCAACAAGGGAGAGCCAGTGGACATCACACAGCGGACACGACTCAAATCATGGGATTCTCTGGGAATGAAACCCTCTTTTTCGATTGCCGCATAGTAACGAGCACTCGCTCCCAAGTGTGTCACCTGACAGCGTTCACATGCCTGCCATAACGAACCGATGTTGGGTGAAACAGGCGAGCCATCGTACAAAACAATGGTCTTCACCGACGCCAGGGCGCTAACCAACCAGTTCCACATCATCCAGCCCGTACTGGTGTAATACATCACCACATCGGCACTGCGCATATCCAAATGCAAACGATGTTCTTTGATGTGCTGAATCAGCGATCCGCCTGCTCCATGCACGATACACTTCGGCTTACCTGTCGTCCCGGATGAATAGAGAATGTAGAGAGGATGATTGAATGAAAACGTTTCGAACTGCAATTCCGATTCGAGGGATGCAATAATTTCATCCCAAACCACCCGTTGCACTCCGCTCGCATTAGCTCGTCGTGGTTGTCCAACCGATATCCACTTTTGGACTGTGGGAAGTTTTCGAAGCAATTGTTCGGTTCGTGGTTCTAGATCGAGCACCTTTCCGGCGTACTGAGAGGTCACGGCGGACAGAAACAGCTTTGGTTCAATCTGTGAAAATCGATCCAATAAGGCGTCATCACCGAAATCGGGCGAGCAACACGACCAGATGGCACCTAGCGCGCTGGCTGCCAAAAATCCGATCACGGCCTCGGTTCGATTGGGAAGTAACGCCGCGATTCGATCACCCTTTGATATTCCACATTGGCGAAGATGCGCAACCAGCGAAGCCACTTGATTCAACATTTCACCACGTGTGATTCGCTCTTCAATTCCAAGTTCATCCACCACGATCAATGCAGTCGATCGAGCGAAATCCGAATCTCTGCAACGCTGAGGCTGCAAGATATTTTCTGCGAAATTGAGCTTACCTTCTGGAAAGAACGGACGATTCCAAAGCGGCTTCGACGCATCGATGTCCATCGCACCCAAATCTCCAAGGGCGCCGGAGAATGACCATAGGGCCCGCCAAAATTCACCTGGTTTGTCGATACTCCATCGATGAAGTTCGCGATAGACGTCCGCAGCATTTCCATGATTCAACTGAGCGAAACGACCAATGGAATGCACGAAGTTTGCATAGATCGTAGCGGATAAAGCATCGGACGTGGGTCTCCACAATACTTCGCCTTCGCTCGATCTCATGGAACCCCGAACCTACATTTCGAAATGGTTTATCTGATTTAGCGTAACGGATTGGACTATCTATGTAGCCCGCCTTGTTTCAACAATCCCGCTCGCCATAGAATCAGTATAGCGAAGTGCGCACCTGCCAAAAGTGTAGGCCAGTCGGACGCGCAGCATTTGAAAGGGGTCGTTCGATGTCAACCGCATGGATTATTGCAGGGAAACGCACACCCATTGGGCGATTTCTGGGTGATTTTGCGAATATACCGGCCCCGAAACTGGCCGGATTTTCCATCAAAGCTTCGGTTGAGGAAAGCCGTATCGATCCCACTGAAATCGGCGAACTTATCATGGGGCAAGTTCTCTCAGCTGGGGTCGGGCAAGCGCCCGCTCGACAAGCGCTCCACGCCGCAGGGCTCTCAGACTCGATTGGTGCTGTCACCATCAACAAAGTTTGCGGATCTGGCCTGTTTGCCGCGATGTTGGCCGTACGCTCCATTCAAGCGGGCGTTTGTCGTGCTGCACTTGCTGGCGGGATGGAGAGCATGAGCCAAGCTCCGCACTTATTGCGTCAAGGACGTGGCGGCTGGAAATATGGCAACCAACCCTTACTCGATGTGATCGAAGTCGACGGATTGCGTTGTGCCCGCAGTCAAAGCCTGATGGGAGCGTATGCAGAGCGCGTCGCTGACCAACATCAACTCAGCCGTGTCGTCCAAGATCAATGGTCATTGCAAAGCCATCAACGAGCGATCGCTGCTCAGCAACAACAGCTGTTTCAGAATGAAATCGTTGCCGTCCCTGTCTCTGATACCCAATCGATTGCCCAAGATGCCGGCCCAAGAGCGGATAGTTCCCTTGAAAAACTGGGCAAGCTCAAACCGGCATTTGATATGTCAGGGTCCGTAACCGCTGGAAACGCATCGACGTTAAGTGATGGGGCTGCATCATTATTAGTTGTAAATGATGAGCTCAAACGCTCTCTGCGGCCAGCCCATGCTTTCCGTGTTGTCGCCAGCACGGTCATGAGTTGTGAACCAGCCGATTTGTTTCTGGCACCTGTCGGCGCGGTACAGAAAATCATCGCTATGACCAAACTTACCATGGCCAACATTGATCTATTTGAAATCAACGAGGCCTTCGCCTCACAAACGTTGGCGTGCATTCAAGAACTTGGATTACCTCACGATAAAGTGAACATACATGGTGGAGCCATTGCCTTGGGACATCCCATTGGATGCAGCGGAGCACGCGTCTTAGTGACGCTAATGAATGCTCTGGTCGCCCGACAAGCTCAGTACGGAATTGCCACCCTTTGTTTGGGCGGCGGCGAAGCGGTCGCCATGTTGATCGAACACCAGATTTCTGCTTCCTAAGTGATAAACCAAATGAACAAGTCACCGGAAGAAAAAAGATTTCGTGAAATTGCAGGACGACATGGCGTTGACTTCGACTCCGTCACTGCGGCCTCCGCTGCTGACCGATTAGAGCAACTTGAAGCTTGCCTAAGCCGAACCGATGTTCCGTTCCCTATCGATGCCAAATATGCCGCCCCATATCTTGACCGCGCTCGGAACGGCGTCCCATTCGACATTGGTTCTCTTTGTGCTCAATCCGTAAACCTAGGCCCGTACTCTAATCAGCAACACTATGAACGATACTCTTTAGAAGAGCATCTTAGTTGGGCTTGTCTGATTGCAGAGCAACAGCGGACCAAACATCGCTTCGCTTGTCGAGAGTATTTGGCCGGTGAAGAGCTATTTTCGATCGGCGGTACCACCATCCCCGACTTTTATTTGCTCAATGCCCGGATCTATCAACAAACCGAATGGCAACTGGCAACCGTTAGCATGATTATTCCGGCAGAACTCTTCTTTACCTGCCATTCGCAGCGTTTCTTTCCCGTGACCACCTTTATGCGGGCGTTGGAACAAGATTATCTGCAAGAACCTGACATCGGCCATGATGTGGCAGGACATGTCGCCACGTTCACCATTCCGACTGTGGCCCATGTGATGCGCAATCATGGTATCGCGCGCAATTGGATCTACGAGGAACGCGATACCTTGCTTTCCCAAACAGATGCACCAGAAAAACAACGAGCCATTCGTAGCCTCAGCGATGAAATGCTGCTCTACGCTGAGAGGATATACTGGTTCACGGTCGAATTTGGCTTGGTCATGCAAATGAACGAAGTTCGCGCTTATGGCGCAGGTATCCTCTCGTCCCCTGGCGAAACTCAATTCAGCGTTCTTTCCCCTCGCCCAACTCGCATCGTGATCAATCCCTCTTGTGATCGTGATCTGCTGCGTTTAGCTACCACGGACTATCTCATCAGCGAGTTTCAAAAAACATATTTTGTGATCGAGAGTTTTGAACTCTTGGAGTCGTTGACACCCGAGCGAATTGTTGCGACCGCTAAACTCGCGGCGAAGTTGCCCCATTTCTCATGGCGAGACATTGCCCCGGGTGATCGCATTCTGCAAGTCGGTGAATCGGCCGTATCCACCAACGAAAAATACTTGAGGTTGATGTGCGAGCAACTCTGCGATGATTGCCTTACCCGAACGGCCATACGTAACTTGCAACTACTGCAACATGGACTCGATCCTACCTTGGATCTTAACTCGCTCTGGAGTGGCGTCATCGCCCCCGTTCCCACAGGCGTAATCGATTGGTTTAGACAGATTGACTCGGAGAAAAAATTCAACGTTCCACTTCGGCCACTCAGCTATTGATCGTTTGTGGCCGCGCGATGAATGCCCATGAACGAAGCGAAAGTACGATACTGTGGCTTGCCTTTCCCCTAACCAGCCAAGCCTGCCCCTAACTTACGAAGTACAGTACACAAAAAAAGCCACTGGAGGCGGTTGCCCACAGTGGCTTCTCTGTTTCAAATCATCATCGATACTGTTTCCAGTTCGATGCGAATCAGTCATTATTGCAAAGCGGTTTCAACAGCCTTGGCAACAGCATCTAGATCCAATTCACTAGCCTTGCTGTAACCGAAAGAAGAAACAACTTTACCACCTGTTGCAACCAAAACGGTGATTTCAGCCTTAGCATTCAAGCCGTAATCTTCTGGGCCGTTTTCGAATTCGTTAGGCACAACGAAAGGAATGTTCTTTGCCTTGCTCGAATCAGCCAACTTCTTGGCGCCTTCGGATGCTGCATCTTTGCTCTCGCCCATGTAGTTCACGAAAGCACGGAGTTGCTTTTCGCTGTTCTTGGTAACAGCTTCATCCAACTTGCCAACCAAGGCCAAAACTTTTTCATCCGAGGAGCGGGTGAAAACCATAACCTGTGGTCGTGAGCCGTTGCGGCAACGATAGCAGAGGTTCTTGCCTGCTTCTACTTTGTCGTCTTCTGCACCACAAACCTTGGTCACATAGAAAGGACCAATACCTTCACCAGACTTCAAACCACTGGTTACTTCTTCAGCAAACGAGAAAGAACCGAAGAACAAAGCAGCTACAACTGCCAAAATCTTGACACACTTCATCGTACTCTCCTAAGAGGATTCCAAAACATGCAACGCTTTGCTAACGCGGCTACACAAGCGTCGCTCTACGAGCCTATAATATACGAGCGGCAAGCTCGGCAGGAAAGAGACCAGCAAGCTGGCACAAAACAACCCAAATCACCTGTTTTTCCCAGTCAAAACTAAGCGATCCGGGCCACCAAAAGGTTGAATCGAGCGTTTTTACAGGGAAATCACAGCTTTTTGCGCGCCTAATTTTCTCAGAACGTATGGAGCATTGGACAATGCGAAAGTTGTATGGAATCGCATTTTTGACGGCTTTCTTGGCCTTCTTCATCCAATCTTTCGATTTCCCATCTCCCACTCTCTCGGCTGAACACCCAAAACCCGAGGACAATCAACCATCCCAACTTGAGTCTTCCGTTCATCGCGGACCAGTCGATCTTCGTCTAAGCCGCGACAGCCAGTCGCTCCTCGTCGCCAATGAACAAGCAAACTCCATCGTCTTGATCGATGTGGCAACGAAAAAAGTTCTCAGCGAATACGTCTGCGGTGAACGTCCCGCCAAAATTGAACTCGTCGGAGACAACCAATGTTTAGTCACTTGCGCTTACTCAGGTGAACTTCTCTGGTTGGAATTCTCTCCAACAGGTTTTCGCTTGTTGCATCGCTTCGATATAGGCTTTGAACCGATCGGCATTGCCGTTGACGAAAAGCGTATGCATGTTTTTGTCGCAACTGCCTTGGCATCATCGATTGTCGACATCGACTTGCAACAACGACAAATCGTGCGCAAGATCGAAGTCGGGCCCTGGCCACGCTATTTGACGCTATCACCAGATGGTTCACGTCTGGCTGTTGGCTGCAGTGGCGATAGCCGTATCTACGTCATCGATCCCATCGAAGCTAAAGTGCTCTACGACGAACCGTTGACCGGCGCGATCAACATTGGTCATCTTCGCCCCTCCAGGGATGGTAAATATGCCTACTTCCCTTGGATGGTTTATCGAACCAATCCAATCGATGTTCGCAATATCCAAATGGGTTGGGTCCTTGCCAGTCGCATCGCAAGAGTACGACTCGATGGCTCAGCCACACGTGAAGCCATCTCGCTCGATGTGCCCCGCATGGCAGTCGCCGATCCACATGGAATTGCCCTATCCCCCAATGAACAACGTCTAGTCTGTGCCGCATCAGGTACCCATGAGTTGCTCGTCTATCGCTTGCCTGATCTACCTTTTGTAGCTACAGGTGGACCTGGTGACCTCATCGATCGCAAACTACTGCAAGATCAAGATATGTTTTATCGCATTGAACTGGGCGGCCGACCAATGAGTGTTGAAATCGCGGATGATAATCGCACTGCTTATGTGGCCAATTACCTTAAAGACTCCGTCCAAATCGTTGATATCGAATCGAAAGAAATTATGGACGAAATAGTTCTGGGCAAGCCGGATCGCTCTCAACTTGCCTTTCGTGGCATGGAAATTTTCTACGATGGCCGGCGCAGTCTTGACCAGTGGTACAGCTGCCATACGTGTCACTACAACGGTGGCACCAACTCGCGAGCCATGGATACTCGAAACGATGGCAGTGAGATGACGTACAAAACAGTCATTCCATTGTACCAGGTTCACGAAACAGCGCCTTGGACATGGCACGGCTGGCAAGATGATCTGGAAGCTTCGGTCGCCAAATCGTTCGTCGATTCAATGCAAGGCCGCGCTATCACCGCTGAAGACAACACCGCCGTCATCGAGTTCTTTAAGACGCTAAAACCCATCCCCAATCCTAATCGCAATCCCGACGGCAATCTCACCGCAGCGGCAGAAAGGGGCAAGGCTGTTTTCGAGAGTTCGGTTGCCGGTTGCGCCAAGTGTCATTCAGGTCCCAACTTCACCGATGGTCAAATCCATGATGTAGGACTTGGTAGTAAAGATGATCGGTATGTGGGCTACAACACTCCGTCGCTTCTTGGACTCGTCTCAAAAGTCCGCTACATGCATGACGGTCGAGCCAAATCGCTCGAAGCGGTCTTAACGCAATGGCATACTCCGGAAGAGGTTACAGGCGAAGGCAAGCTTACCGCGGCACAACGATCTGATCTAATCGAATACCTAAAATCGCTCTAAGCCTTTGCTGGCAAGCTATCGTCTGCACTCCTAACTTCGGCGATACGCCTCAGAACAGAATCGGTGGAATCCGAAGATAGCTCCAAGCAAACGAGGACGTCACGTCCCAAGTTTCTATGCGCAGATAGTCGAATTTACATTCGATTCCGTCGAAATCTACTTGCCTAGTCTCTACTTGCCTAGTCTCTACTTGCCTAGTCTTTTTTTGCCTCTCAGCAGTTTGCTACTTGTAAGTTCCATTATTTCCTCCTAACTACTGTTTTGTATTTCTGTTCTCTCGGGGCCGTAACTTGGCTCCACAACCTGACTATGATATTTTATTGTGATCCCTAACGGCAAAAAACTTCTTGCCCCGCCATCAGGAGTGCAATCCTTCCATGCCATTCAGCTCTACATTCATCTCGCCACTGAGCTTTACGATTCTTCGTCTGATAACTCTGCCTCTCAGCTTGTTGCTCTGCGTTGCGAATTCAAATGAGGTCTTAGCCGACAAACGTCCCAACATCATTTTCATCTTTTCGGACGACCATGCTCAGCATGCAATTTCCGCGTACGGCTCAAAGGTCAATACAACTCCGCATTTGGATCGACTTGCCAAGGGTGGCGTTCGGTTTAAAAACAGTTTCGTAACCAACTCGATCTGTACTCCCAGTCGAGCTACGCTATTGACGGGCCAATATTCGCACATGAATGGTGTCCCGGTGTTCAATCGCTTTGATGAATCGCGAGACAACATTGCCAAACATCTACAAAAAGGTGGCTACCACACCGGGATGATCGGCAAGTGGCACCTAGGTAGCGATCCGGTCGGCTTCGATCGCTGGATTGTACTTCCCGGCCAGGGAGCTTATTGGAATCCGCAATTCCTCGCTCCTAATAAACAGAAACTTAACATCGAAGGACATTGCACCGACATCACGACGGACCTCGGTGTCGAGTGGATCAAAACGCGTCCCACGGATAAGCCGTTCTTTTTGATGTTGCACCAAAAGGCTCCACATCGCGCTTGGGAACCAGCTACTCGTCACATCGAAATGTTCAAGGATAAGATCATTCCTGAACCAGAAACATTGTTTGACGATTATGCCACACGACCAACAGCACTTCCGATCAATGAACAAACCGTCGCCAAGGATCTAACTCGCCGTGATTTAAAACTCACACCGCCAGCGGAACTTCAAGGTCCTGCCCTACAACGTTGGTTCAACGAGAGACCGATGGAACTTGAGGTGGACGGCAAACTACTCTCAGGTACAGAACTGGTGAAATGGAAATACCAAAAGTACATGCGTGACTATCTCGCGTGCGTCCAGGGGGTGGATGACGGCGTGGGCAAAGTCCTTGACTATTTAGACGAAAGTGGCTTAGCGGATAACACGATCGTGATCTATTCGGCTGACAATGGTTGGTATCTCGGCGACCTAGGGCTATATGACAAACGCTTTATGTATGAGCCGGGCCTAAACGTGCCGTTGCTCGCTCGTGGCCCAGGTATCAAAGCGGGACACACACCGGAACAATTCGTTGCCAACATCGACTTGGCCCCGACGTTCCTTGATTTAGCCGGACTCCCGATTCCCGAATCGATGCAAGGGCGCTCATTGGCTCCACTATTGCGTGGCGAATCGCCGCAAGATTGGCGAACCAGCGTCTACTATCGCTACTATCATGATCCCGGCCATCACAACACGGTAGCTCATCTCGGTGTCCGCACTGCAACACACAAACTGATTCACTATTGGAAACAAGATGTCTATGAAATGTTCGATCTTACTAAGGATCCGACTGAGCAACGCAATCTGTTGTTTGACGAAGCTGATTCCAAGAACCCCGAGATTGCAGCGAAGTTTTCTGAATTAAAAGCAGAGCTGGCAAAACTTCAGAAGCAATATCAAGACGACGGTCGCTACGCAGACCCAGCCACTTGGCCTAAAGGGAGTGCCGATGGTCCTTGGGATGCGTACCAAGCAAGCGGACGCAAATCGATTGGAGAAGCGATTGAGATGACTTCGCCTTAGTGGAACGCGTTAGCGTCGGTTTTACTCTCCAACCCCACAGGCTTGAAACGTCACTTCGGTTCGCAGGTAGCCAGGTAGGCGAATGACTTCCCGCTCAGGGAAGTCAGCGAACCAGCGATGTTTCACAAACATCTTTTGTGGGCTTTACGAAAATGAGACGAAAGCGAACTGCTATTAAGCTTCATCAACATCGTGCGTTTCCTGTTTATCAATAATCGAATCAGTGGCTGCTGAACTGCGTCTTGGCTACGAAGAAAGAGCCCATCCGCTCGCCAGTTGAAATCGTCTAGGTAAGCCTTGCGTGGCTCATCGGAGATACTTGCAACAGTGCGCACCGAACGAACCAACGCGATGATGGAATCAAGTTCGAAAGCCTTATCTTATGCGACAACGCCGCCAACGCGAACGACCTTTGTTTGCTCCACTCGCGTTGCTTGCCGCAACCAACGGAGTCCCAGAGCCAGGACTAGCAGAGCGACTGCATCGACGTATACAGGCCGCTCTAGCTTCAACTCTTCACGGATACGCTCGAGGCAAACAATCTTTTGGTCATAGAAAGAATAATTTGTGCGGTTGCACCAAACACGTAGAACACCGCCACTCCAGTCGCAATTCCGCCAAGAACATAAGATAACCACCACGAGGCGTAGATTTCGTAACTGAGCTCATTGGCTGATTCCGTCTGCTGAAACCCGGCAAACTCGTTTTCGATTCGCTTTGCCAACTCAGGTTCCGTTTGAATCGTTGTTTCCATTCCGCCAGCAACAATCACAATTTGTCCTGTGGCTAAGCGAACACCTTTTTGCCCCTTCCGTCGCTCTTCGGCAGTTCCCCGATAACGCTTTTCGGCCGTAATCTCGGCTTTAAGGCTTTGAACCCCTACCAAGGTCTCATGTTTCCACGGGATAACCATTAACAGGTATCGATCTACTTCCGCTTTCATCCCCTGCTCTGTTTTCTGAAAACGTAAACTGGACAAAGGGGCCATAAAGGTGAGCAAGACGGGAATGCCGACGAGAACCACACTGGCGATCAATTGAGTGACCAAAATCGACTTTAAAGATGTGGGATTCGTTTTGGGATCCATGGTGACAGTTGCCGATCAGAACTGAACAGAACTCTAGTAACCCCCTATTCTATAGCTCCCGACCGTACTCTCCAATTAGCCTAAGTTCGACGTTTTTTGGATTTCTGCCCCCCCTTTCTTTGCCCAGCCATTGCCTCTTCTAAGCGATTGCTGAGCCGCCTCTTATCCTCTGAATTGAGGCTGAAAGATCTTGGACTTTCGATTACCATACACCCTCGAGGATTATGGGACGACGGGATCCCAAGCGAGACAGACACGGGAAACATATAGGTCGACGAGAGTAATGGCTGTTCTGATTCAAGTTCGCGGTGCAGAAAAAAGTTACGGTCATCAAAGACTTTTGGACGATGCCAGTGCATCACTCACCGATAACGTCAAGGTTGGCTTCGTAGGCCGCAACGGCGCTGGAAAATCCACCCTGCTGCGCGTCATAATGGGTGAAGAAGAACTTGAAAAAGGGGAAGTGATCCGCAGTTCCCAACTTCGCGTCGGCTATTTGCAACAGCACGACACCTTCCTGCCAGGTGAATCGGCCATCGAATATTTGATGCGTGACAGCGGTCAACCGGACTGGAAATGCGGCGAAGTCGCTGGCGAATTCGAAATCAAAGGCACCTATCTGCATGGCCCAGTTTCTGCCTTATCTGGCGGTTGGCAAACCCGCGTCAAACTAACGTCGTTGCTTCTCAAAGATCCCAACATGTTAGTCCTCGACGAACCAACCAACTTCTTGGATATCCGTACTCAAATTTTGCTCGAACATTTCCTTCGCAATTTTGATAAAGCGGCACTGATCGTCTCGCATGATCGCTCGTTCCTCCAAGCCACCTGCGACCATACGCTCGATCTCACTCGTGGTAAACTCACCATGTTCCCTGGCAAAATCGATGCCTACCTTAAATTTGCCGCTGAACAGAAAGAGCACACTGAGAAAGTCAACGCTTCCATTCAAGCCAAACAAAAGCATTTACAGAAATTCATCGACAAGAATAAAGCTCGTGCAAGTACTGCTACGTTAGCTCGGTCGAAAGGCAAGCAACTTGAACGGTTGCAAATGATCGAAGTCGAAGCTGAATTGCCAACCGCAGCGATTCGCGCCCCCATCGTACAACCACGCAAAGGGCCCGCTGTCCGATTAATCGATTTGTCGATCGGCTATCCCGACAAAACCGTCGCAAAAGGTATCCAACTAGAAATCGAACATGGGCAACGTGCGGCAATCGTTGGTGATAACGGCCAAGGTAAAACAACCCTTTTGCGAACGTTAGTTGGCTCGCTTGAGCCTATACATGGCTCAGTCAAATGGGGACATCATTGCGATATCGGTGTTTACGCTCAGCACGTCTACACGTCGCTTGATCCGTCCGAGACCGTCTTGGAATATCTCGAAGGAAAAGCCATACCCGGTACTACCACGCAACAGATCCTCACCGTGGCTGGTTCCATGCTCTTCCGCGATGAACATGTTCGCAAAAAGGTACAAGTACTCTCCGGTGGCGAACGCGCTCGACTCTGTATGGCAGGCCTCCTTCTCGGAACATACAATATCCTTGTTCTTGACGAACCTGGTAACCACCTCGATGTGGAAACGGTCGAATCATTAGCGGAAGCACTGATCGATTATAAAGGTACCGTTATCTTCACCAGTCATGATCGACACTTCATGAGCCGAATTGCTACCAACATCATCGAAGTTCGCGATGGATCAGCTCGCGCCTACGAAGGTGGTTACGAAGGTTACCTATACTACATCAACCGTGAAATCGAAGATGGCGAACGCTCGCGTCACCCATCTAAACATCCTGCAGCAGCCTCTGCAAAATCTTCCTCTGCATCAACTCGTCCATCCGACGCCAAACAAGCCCAGAAAGAAATGAAGACCCTGGAGAAGTCGATTAAGACCCTCGATAACCAGCGTATCGAGCTTACAGCTCAAATGGAGAATTGCAGTAGCACTGCTGATCTGGAAAGACTTACCCGCGAGGTTCAAGCTTTGGAAATAGAAATCAGTGCTGCCGAAGAACGTTGGCTCGAACTCAACTCAATGGAATTCTGATATCCCAATTTCACTCTAGAGAAACAACTTAAGTGTGCGAGCACATACGTGTCATCTCGCACACCTCTTCTGTGCCTCCACAACCAACTCTGTGGAATCATGCGCTCCTGCGTTGGCAATTACTCGAAATCCGTCCCATCTGGAGCGGATTTTAGGCAAATTGGCCCACTTTGGCACGAAATTTGAAGTGCTCTTTACCTAGTCCAATTCCGCACGGATTTCGCCCTTGGCCCCTCCACCTCCACCCCCCAAGCAAATCCAATGAGCAGTAACTTCCTCAAACTAATCAGATCGCTTGCCATTGTGGTCAGCCTCAGCGCTTGTACCGCAAAGTGCGCCTCTGCCTATCAGTCTTCTGCGGACCCAATCCTATCCAAAATTGAGTCACAAATTCGCACCTACAGCGATTCCGAAACAGAAAAACTGCGAGAGAAAGCGGCAGGATCTTGCGAAAACGCCATCAATGAGCTCTCGACCACAGCAGTCGGCTATATTCTGACCGTCGATTTGAAACTGGCCAACCTAAAGGGACTGCTGCAAACCAACAAGCCAGACGCAGGTGAACTTAAATCATTCGAAGAACGACTTCGTGTGATAACTCCAGGTCAAAATCAGAAGTTTCTCGATCAGCTTCAGATTGATCTGGGCGAATTACATCGTGCCCTAAGGACGAACGAGAAAACGCTTGAAGTCGGCCGCAGTGCTATCCAGCTAATTCGCACTTCATCTCGCAATCAACAGCTTGCTTCGACAGACCCACAACAAATTCAAGCCGCTTTCGCAGCTCTTAACCAAATTGCGATTGACCCAGTTCTGCTCAGCGATTTGCAAACCACAGTGAGCGAACCCAACGTCCAGGCTCGATTTCGTACCCACACGCTGGAAATGCTTGGACATACGACCTTCAGAATTCCTATAGACTCTTCAACCTGCGTCGATCGTACCACGATACATACCCGTGGAAACATTTCAGTTGCATTAACGCCAAAGTTCGCTCAATCTTCTCACTCAATTCCGCTCATGCTGCGAGTTGATGGAGATGGAGCCTTCGATGCAATCGCTACACGCTCTCCAGCTCGTATCATGGTGGATCTTACTGCTACGGCCCAGGGCCTTCAGCCGATTGAACTTCTACCGCAATCGATAGAACGCACATCTGCCTCAGTCAAAGTTGATTTAACTTCTCAGCTGCAAGATATCCAGCTTCAAGGTCACCTGAGTCGCAGCCGATTGATACGCAATCTCCTGGGGAGAGTGATTGAGCGCAAACTGGCCGAACAAGACCCAATTCTTTCTAAAACGATCGAGCGTGAGATATCGAAAAGAGCAGAGGAAGAAGGATACAAACTCGCTTTCAAAATCAATCGTCTCTTGACTCAGTCTCTCTGGTCGCGTCTGGAATCTATCCGCTTTACTCCAGACATTTCCCTTTCCTCCAATGGCCAATATCTGATTAGCCGATCACTTTATGCGTTTCCTGATCAGCTCGGGGCCCTGACAAGCCCACCGACCGTACCCTCTCCTATCGATAATCAACTTGACTGGACTACACACATCCATGAATCAGCAGTCAACAATATCCTCAGCAAAATAAAGGGCTTCCAACTTGATGAAGCGACCATGCGTGGTATCTGGCAAGTCCAGCTAAAGCTCACCACTCCGGAATGGGCAACACCTGAATCTGCCACCATCCCTTCTACCATAACATTTGCAACGGAAGATCCCATCCGAATCAATTTGCATAATCATCGCCTGGAAGTGATGCTAAACATGCAAACCGCTTCACTTGCGTTGGACAAAACGTCTCTTCCTCCTCTCTCAACCAAACTTACTTACTCTTTGTCGACGCAAGGTAATCACTTTCACATTGTCCGTTCGCCTCTCGTGTTACCCTCGCAACTAACCGAACAAGAGACGAAAGCTTGGCAAGCTGTCTTAACCCGATTTTTCCCAGAGACTATCGAGCCAATCCCGAAGTTTCGCCCATCGATGTGGGAGAATTTTGTCGCGCTCCGATATCTCAATATTGAAAACGGTTGGCTTTCCGTTGGTCTTAGTAATATGACTCAGCCCCCCGCCATCAACACAACGTTAGGAATCGCGAAGGGAGCAACACCATGAGACAGAACCATTACCTGCCGCTCCGTCGGACTTGGAAATCGATCACACTAAACGTTCTTTACATTCTGGTATTGGCAGCTGGTGGGGGAGCTGAAGCGCAAGAAACGTCTTCGTTGCTGACACCCGAACTCCGAAGTCGTTTCTCCGACATGGAACTCATGTTGGTCTTTCAAGGCAAAGGCTCCTGTCTACCGTACGATGCCGGAGTCCTGCACGAAGCATATCTTCGCTTTGACGCATTGAAGAGGAATCGAGTGATCGTAGCAGGTAACAGCAGTGGATCCATTCCTGCCGCCTTCTTTTGCTGCTTTGGATTTACAGACGATAATGTCAAGCATGCAACTGAAACACTCAAGCTTGGAAATCGTGATGCCGTACGAAACATGGAAGCTGTCTCCAACAAATTCGCTAAGGTTTCACGCGGACTTCCCACAGAGATTTCACATCAAGAAGTTCGCGAGTATATCGCATTTGCATTAGGTGTTACTCGATGGGAAGATGCTGGTTCCATTGCAGAAATCGTACGCCGCAGTGAAGCGAAACCAAGATTCCCTTGTCTCATCGTCGCGGCAAATAAAGAAGTTCTCGAAGACAAACATCCAGAGGGCCAACTCACCGCCGCTCGCCTTAAAGAGTTGGACACTTCCAACATGGATGTCTTTTGGCGTCAAGAAGTGTTTGACTATTATAGGCAGTATCCCAAGCGATTCGAAAAGGATCACCCTTTTTTGAAATTAGGCGCAACACGTCGCATTGGCAAAGCGGTCACCTTCTTCGTCGATGCTTCGATGTACGCTCTATTGAGCCAAATTCCAGATGTCGAACGCACCGCCGATTTGCGTCTTATGACCACCGCTGAAGATATCGCAACAGCCATCTTAGCTTCTGTTTCCGAACCTTCTTATTTTCCAACTGTGATTGAACAACAGCCTGATAAAATCTTATCAAGCGCTGAAGAACCACTGTCCGCGACGATACGACAACGCTCTTACATCGGGGGCTACATTATCTCGACGCCTGCACAAGACGTTCGCCGCATGCTTCCCGGTATTCGAGTTTTAGGGACAGGCTGGAGACACAACCCACTGGTGGCACGCATTCTATTGAAGAATTGGTTACTTGCAGATTGCGAAGAGATTGCTTTTCTTACCGAGTATTGGTCTGACTTGGAAGTGAACCCCGACTATGAGTTCGAAAGTCATATCGAAGTACGCGACTTAACAGGGATCCAAGAATTCGAATTTGGTCGCAAGCGGGCACGCGAGTTATTCGAGGTAAACAAGGGATTGCCGATCTTTGTTACACCACCCAAATACCAGCACCCGGCAGAGAAGGCCATCATGCCACGTCGCAGTGTGCCGGATATGTTTAACGAAGAGAGAAACGCAAATGGTAAGCCCTCCCTTAAAACCATGCGGGGCATGTAGCTCGGTGGCATAGTCCTTGCTTCCGCACTTGTTATGTCAACAGCTTGCCAAACTAATCCAAAACAATTACTTCCTTTCTCAATCCAAACCGGAGTCACTTATGAATACATTACTCAGGTATGGTATTTGCCTTTGCCTTGTTTTCTTCTGCAGTCGAACCCTATCCGCGCAAAAGCTGCACGCCATCTTAGTGGGTGACGTTTCCCCCTCAACCGGATTTGGGAAATTCACGTCTGCTGTGAAAAATGATCTTACCGGTATGTTCGTTGCCCTCGAAGAAAACATGCCTAAGTCGAGGCTGAATTTTTTAATGCTTGAGTTCCATGACAACGAGAATAGTTCTCCTCAGGCTATCCAGAACGTACTAAACGAGTTGAAGGTTCAGCCCAATGACACCATTCTTTTCTACTACACTGGACATGGTTCCGTCGACGACCATGGGCCTTATTTTTCGCTCGCACAAGGCAAACTCTATCGCCATGATCTACTCAAGCAACTCACAAGTAAAGGGGCGAGATTAGTCACACTAATCACCGACTGCTGCAATACCCGTAGCGATGGCTATAACTACATTGCTCCTTACATAGAGATCCCTGACCGTCGTAGTCCAACCCCTTTGTTCAAGAAACTTTTTTTTGAAACTAGCGGCGTTGTGGATATCAATAGCTCGAGTCCTGGCGAAAGTGCCTTCTTCGCTCCCTATGTAGAAGAGGAATCCGGTCCTTCGGGGTCACCCGGATCCATTTTTACAATTTCTTGGCTCGAATGGATAAGTCAAGAGAAACAACATGCTCGCAGCTGGGACGACATGGTCCGAGCTGTGAGCCTGAAGGTGCACAAGTCTTTTCGTGATTCGTATCCCAAAGGGGCTTCGATCACGAAAGGCGCTCCTATTCAAACGGACCAAAATGTATATCCCTACAATTATCCCGGGAAACCCGCGAATGAAGGGCCACGCACCGGCCTCATTGTCCGCGACTTTACCGGTCGCGGTTCCGTTATCACCGAAATAAACCCAGGCTCCCCAGCGACTCAAGTTTACTTGGTTCGCAAAGATCAGTTCACATCCCTGCAACCGCAACAAGTCGTGGTGGCCATCAACGGAAAACCTACTCCAGATACCAAAACCGTCGTGCAAGAAGTAAACGCTTCGCCGCAAATCATGCGGATGACCCTACGTGATGCCAAGCAAGGTACCTTTGATGTTTTACTTAGGATGAAATACTGAACTCTAATGAGCTACAGATATTCCCAAAACAGTATTGTTTCGAAAGCCTTTGCTTGGCTGTGCCTTGCCATTCTACTATGTTTGAATATGCAAGTTCCCGCACAAGAGCCTGAGGTGTCCACACCACCCAACGTTGAACCACAACCGCAGGACTGGGCAAGAGAGTATATCGCAGAAGATCCGCTCGCCCTCCGTGATGATGTGTCGCTCCAGGACATTCGCGATGGAATCGCGTCTGGCAGACGTCGCGATGAAGTGATTTCTAAGCATTTTGGCAAAGTCAGAGACGCAACAGATGTGCAAAAACTTGACTTCTTACGCGAGGCTCTTGCTTCCGAGCACCTGTCTGTTCAGCAACAGGCAGCAAAAGAACTTCAGCGTCAGGGAAAACTCGAAGATGTCATTCGCGATATCCTGCTGGAGTATTTATCAAGTGAAGAGCCAACACTTCGGCAAGCAGCCGTCGTTGGTCTGGAACACATCTCATTACCATCGTCTCTCCTCTCACCGGAAGTGTCTTCGAAGTTACTAGCTTCGCTTTCTGATAACAATCCTCTGGTTGCTCGCTCCGCTGCAGAACAGTTGCGAGCCAATGGTTATGATGCTGTCCCCCTTTTGCTCAATGCTCTTCGAGATTCTCACCCGAATTCGCTACTGATTGCAGAAGTGCTATCTGACATCGTCGGTAGTCGCTACGACTCAGGTGCTACAGGCGTTGCAGCGATGCAAGCGCCGACCGTTGCCCCTGCTGCCGTTGTGGGGAAAGGGGCATCCGAAGTTCCGCATTCGCCAAGTACTCCCAGATCTGTGGATAAAGATAATCCAACAGTCGTAACCGTGTATTACGGAACGAATCGCGAATTGATCGATCGTCCAAAACCAGGTTGGTTCCAAATTCTCCCCTACCCATTTGTGGCAATCCTTTTGGTCGCTGCGATCATGACTTTCATACAAGCAGGGCCCAAAGATTCAGAGAAACCACGTGGTTGTGCAACATGGGGACTGCCGCTGCTCATGGCGGCGGGGATCGTCTGGGCATTAATGACGTTTCGTACCGAATTGCAACAACATTGGCGACTAGGTACAGGCCCCAGTTTTGGTCCAAGGCGTGACGCTGCCGAAGTTGTCCACTACGGCACATGCGACATCTCTATCCCACCTAAACACGAAGTTGGCGCTGTCGAACGTCCTTTAATTGGACCAGAAAATGAACAAGAACATGTCGTGCTGCAAAAAACAGAAAGCTTAGAAGAGGAAGCCTTCTTTTCCTCTATTCGAGACAAGCTTTCAGCATTGCCTAAATCGAGTAAATCATGTTTTGTGTTTATTCATGGCTTTAACGTCGACTTTGAAAATGCTGCTCGCCGCACGGCACAAATACATTACGACTTGAAGTTCGAAGGGGTACCCATTTTCTTTAGTTGGCCATCACGAGCCAACGTTCGCCATTACTTCTCCGATCGAAACGAAATCGAGTTCAGTCGTTACGTGATCAAGCAATTTCTAACAGACGTCGCCGCTAGGTCGGACGCTGAACGGATTCATGTCATTGCTCACAGTATGGGGGCCGATGCCACCTGCCGTGCGATTGCAGAGATGGGTGAAAAAGGAAAGATCTTTGACCAAATCGTATTGGCCGCTCCCGATATTGATCGCGAAGTCTTCCGCCATCAAATCGCTCCCCGTCTAACCAAAACCGCCAATCGAACGACGCTTTATTGTTCCAAAAATGACTTGGCACTACTGATTTCTCGTAACTTTAATGACGCCACCCGCGCGGGTGACTCTTCTCAAGGTGCACTGGTCATTCAGGACGTCGATACGGTGGACGCCTCAGATATAGACACAGATTTACTGGGGCATAGCTATTATGGCGACTGCCTCCCACTTCTCAACGATGTACATGATTTGTTGCGTGCCTCACTCTCTCCCGAAGAACGCAAGCTTCGCCCCTGGCCCGTTGACGAAGGCTTGCTTTATTGGACACTGCCAGACCGGGAAAAGGATCTTCTCGTTGAGCCCAACGTGGAGTCCCCATCATCAGTTCCTAAATGACGCTGCTTGTAAGATTTATGTTTTTCCATCATTCTTTGAACTCGCCAGTATAGGGCGTCCCATCAATGACACCCGTGATCGCCCCCTCGAATTCTTGTACTTTACCGAATGCATCATCAACACCCACAAACTTAGAGGCTTTACCAGCAGCCCCATCCGCTGGAAGTTCCGCTTTTAGCACAATCGAAACGACTGGATCCTTGAGCGTGATTTCGATCGTAGCCGCATCGATGGGAACAGGAGTCTTTTCGTCTCCTCCCAGGACATAGGCGGTAGCGGTCTTAGCAGCGTGATCGAATACAACTTCGACATGAAATTTGCCACCGCCCCAATCCGCTACAACACCTCCATGGGGTCCCGCCCCATGGCTGTGACCGGTCTGCGAGTGATCCACTGGCTTTTCATGATCATGGCCATGCCCATCGTCATGTTTATGGTCATGTTCATCAACAATCGTTTGGGCTCCCTCCTTAACTGGAATTTCCTTTCCGTTGCAGCCAACCAACACAAAACTCGATAACCCTACCAACAGATATCCACGCATCTTCATTTTCCTCTTCTTTGCTTTTTTGTCTTTTCCGAATTTGCTAAACGAATAGCATCCTGACCAGTTAGCCTGTAAAAAATTCCTGGATGAATCAAGAACTCACAAAACGTTGAAGTACATAGTCCGCCCACAATAACGGTTGCGACCGGATACAAAATTTCTCGACCAGGCTCATC
>JBILTA010000285.1:0-6944 GCA_044371785.1 Pirellulaceae bacterium
GGCTGCTCCGAATTGTTCTTATTTCACGTCGTGGAAATCGCTCGATGATCGAGTGCTCTGGAACATTGAGGTCCTTGAGGAAGGCCAATACGAGATCCTCATGCAATACAATGCGCCTGAATCCAGTGTGGGGAGTGTGATTGAGGTTGAGTATGACGAACTTGTACTACAAGTTGAAATCAAAAAGCCTTTTGTGGCTATTCCCTACGGCGCTGAAAAGGATCGTGTCGAAAGACATGGCGAATCGTTGATGAAATCCTTCATGCTGATGAGCTTGGGGCGGTGCCATTTGAGGCCATCTAAGGGTGAATGCCGCTTAAGGCTCACAGAAGTCAAAGGAAATGCGGGTCTCGAAATTCAAGGGATCGAATTTATTCGGGTCCGCTAAGTGCCCAACATGGTAATCTTCGGGAATTGGGTGACTTCTATTGGAAAACTGAACCAAAAACGAGGACATTTCAGTTCCCTAGCCGCTCTTACAATGTTAGTCTCGGTAATATCTCTTTTCCCACTCATTGCGAAGAGCTCACCCCCGTCGAATTAGCCAACCGGAAAACGCGTTCCATATGGAAACCCCATCCACGAATGATGTCGAACGTGCTGCGAAGTTGAAGGCAGCCTGTGAGAAGATCAAGCACCAAGTTGCCAAGGCCATTGTCGGTCAGGACGAAGTTATCAACCAATTGCTGATAGCCATTCTGGCGCGTGGGCATTGTTTGCTACAAGGTGTGCCTGGTCTGGCTAAGACCCTGATGGTGCGGTCGCTTGCCGATGCGATGCACTTGAACTTTCATCGCATCCAGTTCACACCCGACTTGATGCCAGCCGACATTACAGGTACTGATTTGATCCAAGAATCAGCAGAAACAGGTCACCGAAACTTGGTATTCGAAAAAGGGCCCATCTTCACTCAGATGTTGCTCGCAGACGAAATCAACCGCACTCCACCTAAGACTCAAGCCGCTCTGCTTGAAGCGATGCAAGAGCATGCGGTCACGGTTGGCGGTAAAACTTATCGGCTGTCGGAACCTTTCTTTGTTTTGGCAACCCAGAACCCCATTGAGCAAGAAGGGACGTATCCGTTACCTGAGGCACAGCGAGATCGTTTCTTGTTTCAGGTGATGGTCGACTATCCTTCTCGCGATGAAGAATCAGAAATCATCGACCGGACAACTTCGTTCTTGATGGGTAAACCTGAGCCTGTTGTTAGCGGTGCAGAAATTATTGAGTTTCAGGAAACGGTTCGCCGAGTTCCACTTCCTGAGCATGTTAAGCAATATGTGCTCGATTTGGTGCGTTCATTGCGACCACGTGAAGAGACTCGTTTATCTTGGGTACGCCAACAAGTGGATTGGGGACCTGGACCACGAGCAGGTCAGCAAATTGTTCTCGCGGGCAAAGCGCGAGCACTGCTCGAAGGACGTACGCATGTTACGTTGGAAGATATACGACATTTAGCTGCACCCGTACTTCGCCATCGACTTGTGCCCACTTTCGGTGCCCAAGCCGAAGGGATTGAGCCCGATGACTTGATCGCCAAAGCTCTCGCTGAAATCCCTGTTCCCAAAGCCAAGGCCTTGTAGGTTTCTCTCGCTTTTCTAGCCCGTTAGGTCGGTATGTCGGATCCTGCCAAGTTATTGACCGCTGATGATCGCGATCGCGTGGCCGCGTTGCAGTGGTACGCGCGCACCGTAGTCGAGGGGATCAACGTTGGGATGCATCGCTCGCCCAATAAAGGTGTGAGTGTGGAGTTTAAGGAGCATCGCCCCTACGTCCGCGGCGACGAAGTGCGTTCGATCGACTGGAAGCTCTTTGGAAAAACTGATCGACTCTATATTCGACAATTTGAGGAAGAAACCAACCTTCGTGCCACCATTCTGATGGATCAGAGTGGTTCCATGAAATACGCAGGTGCTCGTACTCCAGGGCTCAGCAAACATGAGTTTGGCGTTCGGCTAGCAGCCTGTTTGGCATACCTGTTTACGGCTCAGCACGATGCAGTAGGTTTGGCTACTTTTGATACGGAACTTCGCGGCTATGTACCGCCTCGCAGTCGGGCCTCCCATTTGCACGGCTTGATTACACAATTGGCAGGTGGTCAGTGTGGTGGTGAAACGCGTTTGGCTTCCGTACTTGAAAAGTTAGCTGTAAAGATAGGACGTCGCGGTGTCGCTTTTTTGATTTCCGATGGCTTTGATGACGTAACAGCCTTATTGAAGAGTCTCGCTTTATTGCGGCAAGCGCCCAATGAAATTGTTTTCTTTCAGATATGGCATCCAGATGAACTAGACTTTCCCTTCTCTACCCGAACACAGTTCCGTTCGCTGGAAAAAGTAGGACATGAACGAATCGTGGATCCATTCGCCTTTAAGGCCCAATATCAAAAGAACCTCGCTCAATTCCGTTCCGCTTTAGAAGAGGGCTGTAAACAAAGTCGTATATCGCTCGTCACTTGTACTACAAGTCAGTCGCATAGCGAAGTACTTACTCAGTTCGTTAGTCAACGAGGAGTGAGTGGATGAGTTTTTTAAACGGCTTGTTGTTGCTTGGCAGTTTAGCATTTTTGGTGCCTCTGGTCATTCACTTGCTGAATCGTTCCAAATTTCAGACGGTCGAATGGGGCGCGATGCATCTCTTGGAGAACATCGAGCTTCAAAATGCGAAACGGATTCAATGGCAGGCAATCTTGTTGCTGTTGCTTCGCTGTGCTGCTCCGATTGTCTTGGCAATTTGTATGGCAAGACCGATATGGAATATGTGGACCAGTGGAGGCCGTGTCGGAGATGCCGCGACGACGGTGATCGTTTTGGATAACAGTTACTCGATGCAAGC
This sequence comes from Pirellulaceae bacterium, assembly GCA_044371785.1. Lineage (GTDB taxonomy): Bacteria > Planctomycetota > Planctomycetia > Pirellulales > Pirellulaceae > JAFLCP01. The sequence continues at coordinate 2,833 of JBILTA010000285.1, forward strand.
CGCTTATGAAACAGGTGTCAGCAATAGTGAGAATGCCGCGACCAATTTTGATCAGATGCTCACTTCAGCACGCACCGTCATCGATGGAGTGGGAGCTAAATCCGCCAAAGCTTTGATCACTCTTGGTGGCTCGCCAACAAACGTAACTGAGGGAACAAGTTATGATGTTAAGCCCATCGAGCGACAAATCGACCGTATGGATCCCAGTTCAGGTCCCATCGCACCGATCGCCGCCCTACAAATGGCGGTTGATACACTTAATCGGTCTCAAGAGCCTTACCGCCAAATTACATTGTGGAGTGATTTTCAGCGGCATGACTGGGAGAAGATACCAGAAGAGTCATTGGTAACCATTCGCGAAGAGTTGAAGAAAATGACGGTGCCTGGGCAGCTGCATTTATTCCCAATTCGAAGTGAGAAGAAAGAGAACTTCTACGTTGTTATAGACAGTCCATTGTCGGAACTGACATTAATTGGTGAACCGGTTGAGATACGCGCAACGGTCACCAACAGCAGCGAGCAGAGTGCGACGCAAATTCCTATAACACTTTTACTGGACGATAAAGAGATTGCCGCCAAGAAACTCGATATTCCAGCGAAGGGCGAAGTGCAAGTAACGTTTGTTGTGGCTATTGATTCGCCAGGATCCCATAAGGCAAGAGTTCGTATCACCGATCCAGGAACCATTCACGTCGATGATGTTGACGAGCTGAGAATCGACGCCCTCAGGCCTCTTAATGTTCTGTTGATCGAAGATGACACCAATAAGCCGCTCCTCGAATCGGAAACGGGTTTCTTACAACTCGCTCTACAGTCGACCTTTCGTGATGATGGCCAGTCAATAGGTCTATCTCTGGATCGTCAGGCGACAGCGCGGCTTACTGCTGCCCTGCTTGAAAAGAGCGATGTTATCGTTTTGGCGAATGTGAGCCGCTGCAATGATGAATGTGTCAATGCATTGCGTAAGCGAGTGGATGATGGGGCTTCCTTGTGGGTTTTTCCTGGCGATCGGATCGATAAGGAATGGTACCGAACCAAGCTGGGCATCGCATCTGAAAAGCCAATGCTTCCCCTAAAGTTCGATGAAGTAGTGCAAGTCAACGTGGCAGCCAATCCAACAACCAACGGCGAACCGTTACCACGTATTGCTCCAGGTCCTTACTATGATCCCGCACTCAGTTTGTTCAACAATCCACAACAAGGACGACTCGACCAGATTACCTTGAAAGGTTGGTTCAAACTTGTCGCCGAGCCCGAGAAGAAAGAAGGGAATGCAACCAACTTGCCACAGAGTGAGACGCTTCTGAAGTTAACGAATGAAGATCCTCTCCTGATTCGGCAGCGTATTGGTAAGGGGACCGTTTATCAATGGGCAACTCGGGCAAACGATAGTTGGAGTGAACTACCAATACGTCCAGCCTATGTGCCGTTAGTTCAGCGACTAATGCTGTTCTCACACGGAACTTTTGAGCCACATCGGACCGCTGAGTTAAGAATCGAATCGAAGAACGATCCGATGTCGAATGAAGAACTTAAGAAACTTGCGGCAAGTTTGGGTGCCGTGTTACATGATTCGACCACGAGTTTCTTGGAGCAAGATACGGACCATCGTTACGGTCGTGAGATTTGGCGCTGGTTTCTCTTAGGATTACTGGTGGTTCTGTTTGGTGAATTGTTTGTCGAAAAGCGGATTACAAGGGGAGACGGATGACCGAATTTCGTTTCCTCAGTAGTTTTTCGCCCGCTTTGGGCCTGCTGTTGATGCTCTTGGCGGCTGGTCTAGCATGGTGGCTGTACTATCGTGAAGTCTATGATTTCCAGCGACCTTATCGTTGGTTATTGCCGACATTGCGAGCGGCGGCTATTGCGTTAGTGGTGATGATGTTGCTTGAGCCGAGCCTGCGTTATCGTTTCTTCGAAGGCACTCCTACCAGGCTACAAGTTTGGGTAGATGCCACCGAGAGTATGAGCGAATTGGATTCTCCGGTCCAATCGACGACGGAATCACAGGATCGTTACGCGCGCGCGATCAACACACTTCTTGACGGTGATTCGCCTCAGTTGGAGCAATGGACTAAAAAAGGGGAAGTTGTCTTAGGACGATTTGGAGGAGACACCTCAGCCGTGTTGTGGCAGAGTACGTTACAACAACCCAATGACATTCCTACCGCTGAGTCTGTTCAAGCCACAGAGTGGATTCGCCCAACATCACTTAGTTATTTGTTGTCACGAGAGAAAGAGCGATTAGGAATTAAGAGCTCTGAGGAAGATTCTGCCGCAACCAGCGGTACCAAACGCGCTGTAGAACAAAGTAGTCCTTTGCTGTTGTTTACCGATGGACAACATAACTCGGGAAGTGAACCTCTAGAGGTGCTAAAGGATTGGCCCAAGGAGCGTGCTCCGATTTACATCGTGGGTATGGGCGAGAGTACGCCTCCCGAAAAGGTGAGCATTTTGGGAGTGGAAACGCCACAACAGCTTTATCGAAGCGATCGATTGCAGGGTACGGTCCGAGTTCAATGCGGACTACCTAAAGACACGACGTACGATGTTGCCATCATGCACGACGGCGAAGTTTTGTGGGCGGAGAATCGAACGAGTACGGGGCCCGGCAATAGCGAAGTTGCATTTAGCTTTGCTATTGAAGATTTGGTCAAAAAGTTAGAGAAGAACTTACCTGAAGGACAGCAAGTACAAAAATTGACGGTTCCTCTGGAAGCCAAAGTGACAACCGTCCCAGCGAATCAATCAGCGCCTTCGAGTTCGTATTCTTGGTTGTTGGGAGTTACAACTCGTAAACAACGGATCTTGTTGCTGGACAGCCGAAGTCGATGGGAGACACGTTATTTGCGCAATGCTTTAGAACGTGATCCTCAATGGGAAGTTCATGCGTATTTGGTCGAGAAAGGGAAATCTCCACAATGGTTTTCGCAAGGTTTAGAAGAGGTCCCTTTTCCCGACGAGCCGCATCAATACGATCTATTTGATTTGATTGTCTGTGGCGAGTTGGAACCTGAAGCAATCACAGAAGAAGTCGCGCAGAACATTCAGCATACAATTCAGCGAGGTGGTGCAGGTTGCATTGTGATTGATGGGCAAAGAGGGTATTGGAAAAATGATGCTTATCGCACTCTTCGTCCACTACTTCCCATCGAGTGGCAAGAGCCTATCGACCAAGATGGAGATTCGACATGGCTTGTAAAACCCGTGATGGATTCGACCTATAGCTCAATCTTGAGTCTTAGTGAGGGCAATGAGCAAAACTCTGCTGAAGTTTGGGCTAAGCTCCCTGGTTTCAAGACGATCGTCCCCGTCAAGGCTCTTCCCGGCAGTCAGATGTTGGCGTCGTTGGAGCGTTCGGGCACCACGTTCCCGTATATCGTAACACGTTCTGCAGGCGCGGGGCGAGTCATGTATTTCGCCAGCGATGAAAGTTGGCGATATCGTTACGAAGTCGCAGATAAAATCCATCAGCGCTTGTGGAATCAAGTTTGTCGATGGTCCATGCGCGAGCCCTACGCCATCGAGTCAGAATACGTAGCCCTCGACAGTGGTGACCCTGTTTATGCCGTAGGGCAGTCGGTTCCGATTCGAGCTCGCATTCGCGATTCGGCAGGTGAGCCAGCGACGTTGCCACAAATCGAGGCCCACATCAAAAAAGGTGAGAGTATCGTCGCAACTCTTACACTCGCATTGGAAGCTGATTTGCCTGGAACTTATCGTGGACAAGCAAATGGGCTAGCACCGGGTGACTATGATGTTTCTCTTGTTTTGCCTGGCTTTTCTGCGGACGCGACAAATGTCAGTACTATGTTCCGGATTCTGGAGCCCCCGAATTCTGAGCTACAAAATGTGACACGTAATGATAGTTTGCTTACCCAAATTGCCTCACTTAGTGGTGGTAAATATGTCCATGAGAATCAGATCGCTGAACTATGGGAAGCGATGAAGTTGCGGCATAATAGCAAGCTTGTTGAGTCAGATCAGTTGCTCTGGCAAAGCTATTGGTGGTTTATACCCGTCGTGCTGATCATCGCTGTTGAATGGTGGCTTCGCAAAAAGGCAGGCTTGATATGAGTACCATTTCACCCTCGAGCAATCGACTTCCTTCG
>JBILTA010000286.1:0-6923 GCA_044371785.1 Pirellulaceae bacterium
GTACAGTTTCTATAGATCCAAAGTTGACCATATCAACCGCGCCCAAGCTTAGCACTAAGGGAATACGTTTTTCCAGTAGCTTTTCGAATCTCGTTGGACCACTTGGAAACACTCCTCCGACGATTTCATCTGACACTTCGGTGGTTGTGATATCGAGCACACCACCGATCAACCCCGATTCAACTAATTGTTCCATCGCGCGGCCTCCGGTGCCCGTTGCATGAAACACTAAACAATCGAAGCCCTGTTTTTCTAAGGTTTGCCGAACACTGGTTACGCAGGGAGTTGTAACACCAAACATCGTCATTCCCAAAGTCGGAAGGCGACTGGATTGGGGAACCTTATATTGTACCATTCCGGCCATTGCATGCGCCGCGTTCGCTAAGATCTTCTCCGATACAGCATTTAGGCCTGCAATATCGACAACGGAATACATCATGGTAATGTCCGAAGAATCGACGTAGGGGGCCGTATTGCCGCTAGCTACTGTAGATACCATCAACTTTGGTAAACCGATAGGGAGGCTACGCATGGCTGTCGTGATGAGAGCAGTTCCTCCACTGCCACCGATGCCGATAACACCAGCGACTTTACCAGCGGCGCACTCGTTTAACATGAATTCGCGCAGTGCTTGGCTCATTTCGGTGACCGCTTCACCTCGATCTGTTTTGGAAATGTTTCTACCAGCAGCAATCGCTGAACGACTAATGTCAGGAGTCGTTGTTGGGGACTCACGTGTGCCAACATCCAGAGTAACTACATCAATCCCAGAATTTCTGAGTACTCTGCAAATGTAGGAAATCTCTTCCCCTTTTGTATCCATCGTTGCAACTGCATAAACAGATGGATTCATGGATCTTTGACCTTTCAGCGGAAATCGTTAATACTGAAGCCTCCAGCCGGCGTATTGTACATCGTTATTGAAGACGAAACGCCCCTACCCACCAAATATGCGATCCACCTTTGATCCACAGTCGTTTATTGACGCCTCAGCGCGGATCGCGATTCTAGTTTTTCGCGAGACCGGAGAAATTATACACGCGAACAGCGAAGCCTCGCGTCTGTACGGCTTACCCCAAACCCTACTTCTTAAAAGGAACATTTCTGACGTTTTGCTAGAGAAGACGGAGGCTAAAAAGCTCTTTCATTCGATAAAAGCAGCCTTAATTCAACCCGACATCTTACCAGTGCCTTATCGACGATTACATGTTCGAGGAGATGGCTCGAAGGTTGCAGTTACCGTTGTACTAGGGAATTTCTGGTCTGGCACTGAACGCCTATTCGTCAAATATATCATTGATGCCAGCTCGGTTGAGCAGACAGAACATGAGCTTGAAGAGTCCCAACACCGATTCCAAGCGGTTGCGGATTACACCTACGATTGGGAGACGTGGTTCGATCAAGATGGAATATTGATTTGGGTTAATCCAGCCGTCGAGCGAATCTCTGGATACACTGTACTCGAATGCAAAGCGATGCAAGATTACCCGCTTCCCATCGTGTCTTCCGAAGATCAGGACAAAGTGAAAAGCCTTGTTCTAGCCTCTCTACGCGGCTCATCTGGAAACGATGTAGAATTTCGAATCCAGCATAAAAATGGTTCCCCAAAATGGATTGCGGTTTCTTGGCAACCACTGCTTTCAGACTCTGGAGCTCCGGTTGGCGTTCGCATGAGTATGCGCGATATCGACGATCGTAAGGCGATGGAGCATCAATTGCGCGACTATGCGACACAATTGGAAATGCTCGCCGAACAACGAGCGGCACAGATCGTACGGCTCGAATCCGAGAGATCGAAGATTGAGCGGCTCGCGTCACTGGGCAAGTTAGCTGCGAATGTTGCCCATGAAATCAACAATCCGCTTGCAGGGATCAAAAATGCATTTCAGATTCTAAAAAACGAAGCAGGACGAACCGAAGATGAACAAAACCTCATCCAATTGATCGATAAAGAGATCGAGCGAATGGCAAGGGTTTTGCGGCAAATGACGCAGCTCTATCGGCCTGGAATCACTCAACCAACAACAATAGACCTCTGCGTCGTCACCCGGCAACTTGCCACCCTCTTGAGCGGTGAGGCTTCCTCACGAGGGGTAGAGATTGACATTGAAAGTTTGCTAAATTCGTACATTGTGAATATTTCCGAGATTGAATTCAGGCAGATTCTGCATAATCTTTTGCTGAATGCAATCGAAGCCTCGAGTCGGGGCGATTGCGTAAGCGTTGTAATCGCCGAAGCCGACTCGAATACATTTTCGATAACAGTCCGCGACCAAGGTGTTGGCATCGATCCGTCGATTCACTCGAAAATCTTTGAACCTTTTTTTTCTACAAAGAATTCGCCCAATCGACCGGGATCTGGTCTAGGACTTGCTATTTCGAAAAGCCTTGCATCAGCGATTGGTGTAGGGCTCGAGTATATACCGTACGTAAAGCCTGGGGCAGCTTTTCGTGTGACTATCCCTCAGCCCTCCCACCTACCATAACCTACCATCCTCCCGATAGATCGATCATGAATTCTACTGAGACCGCGCGATGGCATATCCTGCTCGTCGATGATGAGCCGTTGTTTGGTAAAACGATGGCTACATTGCTGAAGCAGAATGGATTCAATGTTCACCTTTGCGAAAATGGCGACGCTGGTTTAGATCAACTGGCAAAGCAAACTTTTCATTTGGTGATCGCCGACCTCAATATGCCAGGTAATATGAACCTTGAGTTCTTGATGGAAGTGCGAGCTAGATACCCCAATACACCACTCATTGTTTTGACCGGTCGCCCCACACTCCCATCGGCTATTGAGTCTGTTCGTCTCGGTATTCACGATTACCTGCTCAAGCCAATCGAATTGGAGGATATTCTACATTCCATTGAACGTGCTCTACCATTGTTGACTCCAGGCCCTACCGAACATTCGGCTTTTGAATCGATACTAGGCAAGAGCGAGGCAATACGCGCACTCAAGGAGCTCGCCTTGCGAGTCGCTTGTTCTAATGCCAACGTTCTAATCACGGGTGAAAGTGGTACCGGTAAAGAAATTTTAGCTCGGGCCATTCATGCGAGCAGCCCTCGCGCCAAGGCACCGCTCGTTACAATTGACTGTTCAGCAATACCCGAGAACTTATTGGAATCGATGCTATTCGGACATGTAAAGGGGGCTTTCACGGGAGCAACTCACGAACGAGCTGGTCTTTTGGTAACAGCCGATAAAGGAACCGTTTTTCTGGATGAAATTGGCGAACTTCCCTTACCCTTGCAAGCCAAACTTTTACGAGTCATACAGTTTGGAACATTTTTGCCAGTAGGCGGCAATGAAGAAAAGAAAGTCAACGTTCGAATATTATCCGCAACCAATCGGGTGCTCTCGGAAGAAACGATGCGCGGGCGATTCCGCCAAGACCTTTATTATCGACTTGCAGTCCTCGAATTGACAGTTCCTCCCTTGAGGCTAAGAACCGGTGACGTTTCAATCATCGCTTTTTCGATTTTGCAACGAATTGCAGAACGCGATAACTTAGCGTTGAAGAAGCTAAGTGATGCTGCAGTTGCAGCTTTGCAAGCCTATCATTGGCCCGGAAACGTGCGCGAGCTCAATAATGTCATGGAACGTTGTGCGTGTTTAACCGCTTCGTCTACGATCGATGTCGGGGATCTACCTCAGGAAATTACTCGCCCTACCTTCACAACTTCTCTTTTATTACCAACAGCCGCACCTCAACCTGAGGCTCCCACCACAAGAGAAAAAAGGATAGAAGCCGTTGATCGAGATTACCTGGATGACCTATTGCGACGTCACAAAGGGAATGTATCGCGAGCCGCTCACGAGGCTAGACTCACACGACAAGGCTTGCACAAAGCTCTGATTCGGCTCGGCTTAAATGCTCAAGATTACCGACAACCTTAGTTGACACTGTGAACTTCGCTTTACACGGAATTGACACAACACCTAGAAGATAAAGCCTTGCATTGAATGGAACCTCAGTTCTGTAGGGAAGCTAAAGATTACAACTGAGGCAAAATCCTTAGCGATACTGCCACTTCTTATCGGCACGCTACCGCTTTAACACATCTTTCCGACCCTCTGGCACGCTGATTGCATGGTCAAGATCCAACGGATTGTTTCTTGACTCTCTCATTACCGATCCAGGAGGATTGTCCATGTCCAAGAACCGAGGCATAAATCTCTTTTTCAGCTTAATCTTCGTGACCACAGTGTCACTGATTTCGATTCCAAACGTAAGTGCAAGCGATCGCGCGCCGCAGGTCTCAATTGGTGCCGCTTCGTCAAACGGTTGGTTTAGTTTCTTTCGAGGCCGGAACAATAAGTCTTCTTACAGCAGTCCAACCAAGAAAACAGCACCCTCTATGTCTAATGGCTCGTTTTATGAGAAGTGGCGAGCAGACCGTAAAGTTTCCGGTCGAGCACATCGTCCGTAAAGTCTTGAACTGGGAGTTGCTCCCTGAGACAGGGTGATTTAAGTCCATTCTCTAAGCCCCGCTGTCGTTGATAGCTCATTAAGAAGAGCCAAGACTCCGTCTTGGCTCTTCCTTTAATAGAACACAGCTAGCCAAATCGTCTTGGGCTTATTTGAGGTTTTGACAACCCGATGCTTGTGATGCGGAAGTATGAGCAGATGATCCCCAGGGTGGAGCTGCCGCGGCGTTGATTCATTCGCGAAGAGAATCTCTGCATATCCCTGAAGCAAAAGGACCCATTCCGTTTCAACCTGATCATACCAAGAGCCGTCGGGTGTTACGTGCCCAGACGACACGATTCTTTCGATTCTCATATTGGCTTTTGAGGCGATCTGCTCAAAAACTTCTTTGCTTAAATCCAATGGTAGATTGTCGAAAATATTCATAACCTCCATGCTGCCAATGCCCTTATTTTGTGCGGGAGTGTGCAAAGTGAATAATTGAAAATCCGGGTGAATCTAACTCGAGTTTTGTTTATAATAGGGATTCAACCTCTCTGAGAATATGGTCTCTGCTGGTGCGGTGACCGAATCTGACAACTTGCCCATACCCCCTCCCGCTCCGCTTGAGTCTCATGAACTACAAACGCTTTTCCCGTCGTGATTTTCTTCGTGCAACTGCCGTTGGTGGAACTAGTGCCGTCTTCGCCTTGAGTTCACAGCATTCGGCGGCATTTGCTCATCAACAGCCGCGATCTGCCAATTCGATTTTGGGAGTGGCGGCGATTGGCTTGAGGTATCAAGGAACCGTCGATACGGAAAAGGCGCGGATGTACGGTAACATCGTAGCATGTTGCGATGTAGATCGGCATGTACGCGAGCAGGCGCGAGCAAGCTTTGGCTCGTCGCCTTTCATCAGTGAAGATTACCGTGAAGTACTGCAGAGAAAAGATGTCGACTTGGTGATCATTGGCACACCGGACCATTGGCATTCAAAGATACTAATCGATGCTTGTAGAGCGGGTAAAGATGTTTACTGCGAGAAGCCCCTAACTTTGACCATTGACGAAGGTAAGCAAATTCGTGATGTGGTCCGAGAAACAGGTCGAATCGTACAAGTCGGTAGCTGGCAGAGGAGCGATAGTCGCTTTCGATTAGCTGTTGAAATGGTTCGACAAGGTCGTATTGGAAAGCTACAGGAAGTTGAAGTAATTCTTGGCAAGAACGAACAAGGTGGACCGTTCGAATCGACAACTCCTCCAAAGAATTTGAATTGGAATTTGTGGCAAGGCCAGGCTCCTGAAGTTCCATATATTGCCGAACGAAGCCACTACACTTTTCGTTGGTGGCTTGAATATTCTGGCGGCCAGATGACCGACTGGGGAGCTCATCATATCGATATTGCACAATGGGCGATTGACTCGTATCCCATTTCCATCGAAGGCAATGCGATCTATCCAGTGAGTGACGGTCGTAGCTACAACGTTCCACGCGACTATCAAGTTCGATATCGATATGCGAATGGAGTTGTGTTGACCGTGCTTGATAACGGACGTAATGGAATAACCTTTACAGGTACTGAAGGGAAGATCTTTGTAAATCGCGGTACCATCGCTGGTAAGCTGGTCGACGACCTCGTCAATAACCCACTATCGCGTGAGAATTTCCGTTTGTATCAGGATAATCTGGAACGACCCGAACGCGCTGGAAAACTCGATGCGATTGTAAATCACATGGGCGACTTTTTTGACTGCGCTGTCAGTAGAAAGACTCCGATTTCCGATATTGAAAGCCAACACCGAAGTGTATCGACCTGCCATCTTGGCAATATTGCCCTGAGATTAGGGCGAACCTTGTCTTGGAATCCGACTTCAGAAGATTTTGTGAGTGACTCTGAAGCCAACGCTCTGCTGAGCCGGCCTCAGCGCACGGGATTTGAAGTCGTGTAGTTTGGTTCTTGAAGATCTCTTTTTGTGATTAGGATTCGAGATATGAGCAAGCTACATCGTCGCGCATGGCTTGGTTGCTTAACTTCTGCTGCGTTGGTCGCATCGATGTCGAAATCCGGGTTTGCCGTTTCGGATGAAAGCGAGTTTAAGTTTCGCTACCTGTTGGCATCGCCGATGTACGGTTATGCCAGTTTAAAAGAGATAATGCCCGAAGCAGCCAAAATTGGCGCAACCGCCATAGACCTCTGGCCTAAAGTACACGGCAACCAACGTGAGCAGGTTACCGAAATGGGCGAACAACGATTTGCGGAACTCTTGAATGAACATCAGTTGAAATTGGGGTGCATTACACAATATCCATTAGGCCCGTTTGGCCTGAAGGATGAGATATTGTTGGCAAAACGGTTTGGTTGTCCGCTTATGGTGACGGGTGGGGAAGGACCAAAGGGTCTCAAAGGAAGCGAACTAAAGAGTGCAGTCAAAAACTTTATCGAAAAGATGAAACCTCATCTCGCGTTTGCGGCAGAAAATGGAGTTACCATTGCCATCGAGAACCACG
>JBILTA010000287.1:0-6909 GCA_044371785.1 Pirellulaceae bacterium
GAAGTTGATCGGGCTGCGTTTTGTGGCAAGCGATGCAATTTTTGTTACGAATGAGAGTGAGGCCCTTAAGTTCGGGGCTCAGTTCACGTTGAGCAATCACATTGCCGGTTGGTGGCGGTTGAGTCGCGCCACGTTCACGAACGTCGAGAACATAACGTACCAGATCGAGAAACTGTTGGCGATCTTTGAGTTGGTCGGCCAAGCCGCTGGGCATGGAAGATACCGTACCTGGCTTCTGTTCTTCAATTTCCGAATTCGGGATCGTGATTCGCTCATCGGGGTTTTGGGCATTGCGGAGAACGATCGCTTGAGCGTTTTGTTCGAGTGGAGTTCCGACCACAACCAAGCCGCCGATCGTTAGGACTTGGACGGATTCGTAGCCTTTACGAATCACCTTCGAGGGGAGCAAAATCGATTCAACGATGGCTGCATCGGTGGTAGCAGCATCGGTTGCGTTGGGATCGATTCGGCTCAGGTCGGGCGCGATGGGTTGTTCGCCTTGATTGGAGCGATGGCACTTAATGCAATTGATATTGCCTTGATGGAACAAGATAGCGCCGCGAACGATGTTACCTTTCTGACGGGCTTGTTCGGCAAGCTTAGCGGGATCTTCTTGGATCAAGCGTTCACTGAGTGTTTGCGCGCGGCAGAGGTCTGGAAAGAGAATCAAACACCAGAGCGGAATGATCCAGCGGCAAAAGGCTTGCGCAAAGAATCGAGAGGACATTATCAGTGGAGCTCCAGGTGGCACTTGGGTTAGCTTATTTCGAAATGCCGGAAGAGGGGAATTTGCGGGTGGTTCCTATTGTACTTCCGTGCATCCCCGATTCTAGGACCGAAATGTTCCCCCAGCATCAATCTGCGCACATGGTGGGTGTGGTGTAGGGTGTGCAGCAAGTCCTCTCTTATTCCACGTTTCTATCTGCAATATTTAATCGCGTTCATTTTTCGTGACCTTCGTCACTTTCGTGGTTCTCTCCCAGCGATCACACATTCATCCTACCGAGTAATACGAATGAACTACAGCTTGTTTCGTATAGTTAGGTCCAGCTTGATCATCCGCGCCCATATACGTCAATGGAAGCGAAATGCTCCTATGACCTGAGCAACGAATGATGTGTTTCTTGGGCAAATACTCAACTCCCGCCCGTCGTAGCTCTTTAGCAAATCGAGGGCTGCTCGTCCCCTCGGGATGGAGTCGCAAATTGTCTGTATCGAGATTGGCGACAAATCGTCCGTCGTGAGTGAGCCACGAGCAAGCTCGGGTGATGAGCCTCAGCTTATCGCCGATATAGTGCAGTCCATGAATGCAAGTGATGAGATCGAACGATTGTGTTGGTGCCCACTCTGTAAGTGAGGCTTCCATCAACGAAAGCGAATTCGATTTATGGCAAGCAAACATCCCGACCAGATCGACGCCCACAATATCGATGGGATAGTGTTCGGAGTCGACGATACGACTGGCTTGAACGAGGGCTTTACCTGTGCCGCAGCAGAGATCTAGCCAACGTGCCTTGCTATGTTTGCTAACTTGCCCCAATAGAAAATCCAGCGGCCGAAAACCAATCTCTATGTCATAGCCGTTGGACCCGCATAGATCCCGTTGGCGATTCATACAGCAATTCGCCACGACGGACGATTGTTCGAGTTGTCTATCATCAAGATAGGGCATATTGGCGCAACTTAAATCGTGTAACGAATTCCATCGGACCTGGGGCGGCTAATGGATGGTTGGCGGCGATGATCCTTGTCCGCGAAACTCGGCTGTAAGGTCATTTAGGTCTTGAGGGATAATGTCGTGAAATTTCAGGTTTTCTCGGTGCGAATCGCTCAATTCTGGAGCTATTCCTGCCAACTGGATTGTCCAAGATTCGTATTGTGGCATCGCCTTTAGGAACCGAGCGACATGCTGCTTGAAGTTGTTTATGTCAGCCATCAGTTTCGTCGCAGATCGTTTGCAGGAACCGAGGCGTAAGCGACGTCTGTTGTCGTCTAGTGCCACCAAATCGATTTCTGTGCCAGCCTTATCCCAATATCCAATGATCCGCTGAGTGATTGGGAAATCGCTTATCCCCTTTCGGCTTCTTTCTTCGTGCAGCAGTCCGACCAGTTTCTCAAAGGAATGCCCTTCCGCTGTGGCCAGTCTATCATCCGCCTCGTTTACCAATTCACCTAGCGGTCGGAATGAGAGTGCTGATACTGGATTGGAAAGTGCGGCTAGCCAAGATCGAAGAAAGTTGTCCGTCATATAGTAGCGTCCACGTCTAGCCTCTGGTTTAGCGAAGATCGGCAGCTTGCGTTCTATCAATCCGAATCGCTCGACCAAAATTTTCAGGTATCCTCCCACTTGAGTGTCCGCAGAGTTGCTTACGGTTCGAAGGGCTTGAACTAACTCATTGTGGGTGCAGCCAGGATTTCGGGCTACGTACTTCAGCACCACATCGTATCGTCCTCGCAACTCGCGCAAAAACCAACTCTCTGCTTCATGGCGAAGCGGCGACGAACTTTCGAAGAACATTCTACGAATCAGTTTCTTGCGATCAGCGTTTAGCACTCCTTGTTCGAAGCAATCGCGATAAAACTTTGGAACACCTTCAAATAGATTCCAAAGAAATAGGAGACGGTGCGGCGATGGCTCCGAATGGTCATTTAAGATTGAGATAATCGAACTGATATCCAGATGTGTCAAGTCGATCGTATCGGTGACTCGGTTATAGAGTGGAGCGGTGCGATCTTCTAGAAGAGCAACCATCTCGGTATGGATTGAGCCCAAAACAATGAGTCCACCGCGAACTTTCGTACTCTTGGCGGCAAGTCGATCGACACTTGCTTGAAGGTATGAGCAAAACGATTCGTAGCCTTTGCGGTTGAAATACTGAAACTCATCCAGAACCAGAATGTAACCCCCTTCCACCATGGACTCCAACAGTTTTGCCAATTGCAGCATGTCATGAGGGCGAGGGTAATTCTCAGCGGGTACGCGAAATGTTTCTAAGGCGTCAATAACTGCCGATAGGACACCGGTCGGTTCGGAGTCTGGAATTTGAACATAGAAAACAGAGCGCTGAATCATCAGATCGCTCATTGCGTGTTGAATGAGCGTGGTTTTTCCGATGCGTCTACGCCCGGTGACCTTAGCGAAAAACCAGCGATCTCGGCCGAGAATATCTCCCAGCCCAGCGAGTTGTTCAGCGCGTCCGTAAAACTTCCAGTTCGACATTGGGTATCTAAGATAAATTGGCTTTAGCTTATTAAGGTAAAGCAATTCTACCTTACGTTGGATTGTGGTGCAACTGTATATTTAGAAATGGTTTATGTCGATACTATGGTTCGGCGTGATCCGCGTAAAAGGCTAGCAAACGAGGGGTAAGTTCGACGCTACCCGATCAAAATCGCGTGTTTTAAGTGTAAAAATACCCAAGCTGATGGCAAGAAAGGACTCCAGCAACTGCTCCCGGATTCGCTTTAGTGCTGGCTGGTCTTGTGGTCGCTCAACTCACGCAGTCCATCAACTTTTGAAGAGCCTCCTGAATTCAGCATCCATAGCAGGGGGAGTCGGTTTTCTCATGCACGATAGAACCCGCATTCACGCCTTCACTTGAGCAGCGTCAAAAGCATGATGACTGGTGTGCGCGCGGTGATGCAATGAGGTGTCTTGGCGGTCATTTGAATCCAAGTTCCAGGTATAGCGTCAACAGATTCCTCTCCGACCGTAATCGCAGCTTCTCCTGAGATAATCTGTAGGGTCGCGTCCAGGGGCGCTACATGTTCCGCCAATCCACTTCCTGTTGCAAATGAAAACAAGATCGCTTTGATCTTCGTGTTGTCCAGTAGCACAACGTTTTGTTTTCCCGATTCGGTACTAGTAAGTTCTTGAGCGAGTTGTTTGATGAGATGAGTCATAGAACTGATGGCTATTTCTCCCTGCAATGAGCAATAGAGTAAAAAATGGAATTCGTGGCTATCGGTTCGAGTTTCGCAATTCGTTGGTCTCAGCAGAGAAAGCTATCGTGAGATAGCGCGAACGGTTCTCATGTTGCCCCGGCAATCGCTCTTTGAACGGCTTCCTTCACACCCATCGGTCGGATCGGGAATACGTTCAGTGCTTTTGAGTCTCGCACCACGGTCGGATTCTTTAGCCCTTCAATCAAGTGCCGCCCCACTTCATAGGTGGCGGGGGTCACCAGAGCCAGCCATAGCCCTGACAGATAGGGTGTCAGGATCGGTACAAAGATCAGCCACCGCTGCAATCCTTGTTGTCGTGCGTATTCACGAATCAACTCTCCGTAGGTCACAACATCGGGACTGCCAATCTCGAAAATGCGGCTTTCACCTGACGGCAGGTCTTTGGCAGCGACCAAATATGCTAGGACGTCATCAATGGCGATCGGTTGGGTAGGTGTGATAAGCCAGCGAGGACAGATCATGATCGGCAAGCGATCCGTCAATGACTTCATTAACTGGTAAGATAGACTACCGGCCCCGATGACCATCCCAGCCCGAAACTCAATGGTCTCGATGCCCGACTCCCGCAAAATCGCGCCAACTTCATGACGACTTCGCAAGTGCGGGGAGAGTTTGGGATCGGCGTCGTCACCAAGTCCACCGAGGTAAATGATCCGTTGCACACCGGAACGCTTGGCAGATTCTGCGAAGTTCTGGGCCGCTTGCCGATCTTCTTTCTCAAAATCAGCCGATCCAGACATGAGATGTACGAGGTAGTACGCCGTCTGAACGCCCTGTAAAGCTGCATCCAGAGAAGTCTTGTCTAGTACGTCCCCCTGGAAAACCTTCGTTGAACTTCTGACGATGGGTCGTAAATTGTCAGGGTTGCGAGCTAAGCACTGTACAAGGACTGACTGCTGTTCAAGGAGCGGCAACAACCGACCGCCGACGTAGCCAGAGGCTCCCGTAAGCAGAACTTTCGGTGCAGACGGGGCATCGGGCTTGTTTGGCTCCGTATTCGACATGAGCAGCGGTTAAACTCCCGGTTGGGCAACGGTTGTCAGTTCGTGTATGATTGAAACAGTTAGTTTACCATTTCGTGGGCCGAGGGATATGCTCGGCAATAGGATGAAGCCGAGATGCGAACCTTATACCTCCAAAAACCGAGTTCAGACGATCTGGTTCGGTTCGTGGCGGAACAGGCGCCTCTTGGGTTTAGTTATACAGCGGTCGGGGCGACCGCTACGAAGCCTCCGGCGGGATTCACCGTAGACCGCACCCGGATCTTACTCGGAACTGGTGAGGCTGTCTTTGAGGCCGCGAAGGCTGCACTGGACCGCTGGCAGCAGTTTCGTCTTGGCTGGGTTGATGTGTGGGCACCAGAATCTCCGCTCGAAGTCGGGCAAGTCGTGGCGATTATGGGTTGGGCGGTGGGCTTATGTTGGCTCAACTCCTGCCGAATCGTGTACACGGTGAACGAGTCAGGACCGATTACCAAGTTTGGTTTTGCTTATGGAACGCTTCCGGGGCATGTCGAGAGTGGCGAAGAGCGATTCCTTATCGAATGGGATCGAAATAATAATCAGGTTGCATACGATATTCTGGCATTCTCTAGGCCGAATCATTTTCTGACTCGGCTGGGTTATCCATTGGTGCGTCGTAGCCAAAAGCGGTTCGGGCGTGATTCGGCCGCTGCGATGTTCCGGGCAGTCAATACGGCGTCAGCAATGCCCAAAGTTTTTCAACGTACAGGGTGAATTAAAGAATTAGACCGGATAGAGAAGAGAGATGTGATTCGGTGCGCTAATATTAGTTGATTGGAAAGCTTCCCCGCCCGAATAGCCGTACTGCTCTCTATAAACAAGCCGAACTCCACCTCGTTTGGAAGATAAAAGTGCTTGCGGTTCAATCACTTAGGTTGAATCGATGAGGTTTGGGAAAAGAGCCCGCGGTGTTGTTCGATACGGTGCGATCTTGGCTATTGGTTACAGCCAACACCTATTCATTCGCGACTTGCAGCTGTATCAAGTACTCGGCTTCTTACTTGCCCGAGAACAACACGTTGGAGCGTTGCAACACGCTTCATCACATACTCTGTTTCTTGAGCGGTCTGCGCATGTTTGGAATCGGTCGAACTTTGTGCGTTGCGAAACGCACTGGCAAATACACTATCGCTTCGTAACGTGTCCATTGAACGTAGTACGCATATTAAGTTTGCGACCATTCAAAATCATTGCCGGTGCATCTCAAAGCAACAGCGTCTACGCAATGGAAGCGGAGATGATATCCTATCTTCAGTCGTCCATCGGGACGGGGCGGACAAGTCTTAATGAGAGTGAGCGATGCGCGCAAGCAAACCGCCGCATCCAAGATGGATGCGGCGGTCTATATTAACAGCCACCCTATTGCGTGTGCTCGTGTGACAGATTCAAACGTCGCACGAGTTTTCTCAAGGTCTAGGTAGAAACGCTGCTCGCGGTGGATCAGGCAGATGCGACGCCTGGGGTTTTGCTGTGCGCGTTTTGTGGGAAGTCGAATGTTAACACGAGAGGTTCGGTGCCTGTGTTCTCGATCTCTACACCGCCGTTCGACAAAGCAGCTTGCGTGATGAAGCCGATTTCGGGATAGATCTCGCCGAGAATCATGTTCTGGTGATAACGCACAGCGAGCTTACCAACACGACCACTGCCGCCGTTGGTGTGGAACATCGTGGGGCACTCGGGACGGAATACTGTCTTGGCACCTGGGGCCACGATGAGCCGAAGAATCGAGCACTTCTGGTCGCCGAGGAAGTTTCCGTAAATAATCCACTTAGCATCGACCCCGTTACCCTTGAACTCTTCCGCCGTGATGGCTGGACGTGAATTCTTCAATACGAAGTCTGGATCTTGGTTGGCTGCGAAGTCAAACTTCTCTACCAAATAATCCCAGTCTTCATGGCTGGCCAGGCCAATCGGCGGAGTA
>JBILTA010000288.1:0-6903 GCA_044371785.1 Pirellulaceae bacterium
GTTCGAAGACAGCAAGAAGATGGGAGAAAGTTACAAGAAGATTCTCACAACTTCGCAACGCATCTTTGGCCCCGAAGTTTTGCCAACCATTGAGATCGATGCGCATGGTCTGTTGCTCGATTGCACCTTCGTAGGTGTCCCCGGACAAATCGCATTCTTCCGCGACAAAGGGAACCTTGCTGGATTTAACCAAAAGATGACCGAAGCTTTAGACTTGGCAACCAAGTGGGAATATGCGACCACTCGCATGGGCTTTGATCCACCCGATTTCGAATATCAAAAATTGGCTGCGCTGTCAGGCGTTAAGTATGTTGAACCCAAAGCGGCGGAACGCTTTTCAACGGACGCCGAATCGGCGGATATGTTTTTGGGTGAAAACCTCGATAGCAACACGATCGTTAGTTTCACGATCAACTTTGAACCGAACCAAGAAGAATTTTCGGCGGACCAATACGGGGCTGAATTCAATCGTGCCCTGAAAGCGGCTTCGACCTTCGGCAATGCTCGCGTGGTAATTCGCGGTCACTCCGATCCCACTAAAACATTATTGGATCTGGTAAAAGCGGGAATGGCTAAAGGGATCATTCGCCAAACAGGTAAACCGGGTGATTACAAGTATTTCTACCAAGGCAAGCCACTCGATCTCAACAACATGAAAGATTTGGTAGAGATGATCGGCAAGGGTGCCTTCAGCGGAGGTACCCCTGATCCCGCTGTAACGATGCAAGCTGCAATGAATCTGTCTAAGTCACGTGCAGACAAAGTCAAGGAAGCACTCACCAGTTATGCCACGTCGCTCGGTGTGAATGTCGACATTTCCCAGATCACTCCCGTTGGTGCTGGAGTAATGGAACCTGTAATTGCCAAACCTCGCAACATTGATGAAGCCAAGGAAAACATGCGCGTCGAATTCCGCATTGTCAAAGTCGATGCTGAGTCGATCGCACCAGGTGATTTCGATTTCTAGATTTTGTAGGAATGGCTAGAGCAAGTGCCTTAAACGCATCTTGCTCTAGCAGCATTCTGTTTTGCTCCTTGGGTGGACAACCACTTTCTGTCGGGAGAGATGTGTCATGGTTCGTGTTCAAGCTTTGCTGCTCGTCGTTTTATCGATCGTCGCCTGTTTCCACACCCGCGCTAATGCGGATAACTATGTCGTGGTAGTCATCGACGATTCTGGTTCGATGGACGAAGCGATGTCGACCAAAAGTGGCCGTATTCGCCGGATCAATGCAGCCAAGAATGCTTTACGAACCGTGCTGAGCAATCTTTCTGCGGATACTAAAGTTGGTTTACTTGCATTAAATCGGCAAGGTGAAGATGGTAATTGGCTCTATCCCCTAGCCATTGCGGAACGCGAACGGCTTTTGGCTGTCGTCAATGATTTAGATGCCAACGGTGGCACACCACTTGGCCGGGCGATGAAAGCAGCCACCGATGCCTTGTTGGCCGCGCGTGAAAAGGATCCGTTTGGTACCTTTCGCTTGCTGGTAGTAACCGATGGCGAAGCGACGGATGCGGTGATACTGGAAAGCTACCTGCCTGATATTGTTCGACGCGGGATCACGATTGATGTGATTGGTGTCGACATGCAAAACGATCATTCCTTGGCTACGAAAGTGCATCAATATCGTCGAGCCGACGACGCTGAGGCCTTAAATCAAGCGGTAGCAGCCGTGTTTGCAGAATCGAACGCTGCCAGCGATCAAGGAGGCGAGTCCGATTTCGACTGGATCGCTGGCTTGCCGGATGAGTTTGCTGCAGAAGCCTTAGCTGCCATTTCACAGATCGACAACAGCCCTGTAGGAGCACAAGCTGCCGCAGAGCCTGCGACACCAGCCGAACAAGGTTCGGCCAATAATTTCCCGGCTGGTACTCCACCGGCTCCCATGAATTCGAATGACAACGCAAACGATTTTGGATTTGGGACCGCCTGTTGCTGTTTCGGATCATTGATCTTTCTCGGGGTGGTTGTTATGACCGTACTCCAAGCGAGCAAGAAACGCCGGCGATAAAGTCCCCTCTTTTTTCAGCATCTTGAGAAATATCTATTAACTGTTTCCCGCGTGAGTTCGAGCTGTGAACAAATCTAAAATCGTAATAGCTGCAATCGTTTGGCTGATGCTGATAGGATCGGCTGTTGCAGTTTGGCGACTCTGGATGCAGCCTAAGCTAAATGAGGCAGAACAGCAGCAACAGGAGCAGCGTGAGAAGGATCTGCAGGAAAGTACCAAGGGCAATTCACAGTATGACCAGAATCTCAAATTGGCACTCGATGGATTCTCCGGATATGCGGTCCTTCGTAGTGATGAGTTTGCGGAACAATTACGACAGAAACGCATTCGCTTTGAAATGGTCGATGACAATGCAAATTACACCGCGCGTTTAGAAGCTCTGGCATCGGGCAAGGTCCAGTTCGCTGCCTTTCCACTGGATAGTCTAATAAAGGCTTCGGAGCTGTTGAATAAAATCCCCGCCACCGCAATTGCCGTAATCGATGAAAGCCGTGGGGCTGACGCCATGGTTGCTTATCGAGAGAAATATCCAAATATCGACGCCATTCAAGCCAACCCGCTTACCAAAATCGTTTTGGTGGGAGATTCCCCTAGTGAAACCTTGGCTCGCGTGGTGCTCAATGACTTTGGCATGCGTGATTCGGCAACAAAAAAAATTGAGCCCGTGGCAGATGCCGATGCGCTCAAGAAACGATACCAGGCAGCGGTATCTAGCGGTGATGAAATATTTGTAACCTGGGAACCGTTGCTGAGTGAAATGTTGAATAACGACCAGTTACATGTATTGGTAGACAGCTCGCGATTCTCTGGCTACGTAGTCGATTGTTTGGTTGTGAATCGCGATTTTGCCCTGAAAAATCAGACAGTGATGCGCGATGTTTTGGAGTGTTATTTTACAGCGTTGTACGAGTTTCGGACCGATGAGGCGATGGCACAACTATTGATCAAGGATTCAAAGGCGTCGGCCCCGGGGGCTATCGGCTTGACGGAAGCTCAAGCCCAAAAGATGCTCAAGCAAATTGCGTGGCGAAATACCCAGGAAAATTATGTGCATTTCGGCCTGCGGAATGAAGCGGGGCTGAACAATATTGAAGATATGGCCAAGAAGATAACGCGTGTACTTTTGGCAACGGGAGCCCTAAAATCAGACCCCACGGACGGCGACTACACACGAGTCTTCTTCGATAAACCTTTGACTCAGCTCAGCGAAAAAGCCTTTCATCCGGGGATTAACGATGAACAAATCCGGGGCAATGCGACCCTACCATCGCTAACCGATGCTCAATGGGATACACTCATACCGGTGGGGACACTAAGCGTTCCTCCACTGGTTTTCGGGCGTGGTACAGCCAAACTCACCGAGCAAAGCCAGTTAACTTTGGATGAGCTGATCGAACAACTGAAATCGTGGCCACAATATTATTTGCTGATTCGAGGCAATGCGTCGACTCGCGGTAATGTGGATGCCAATAAGAAACTCGCTTTGGAACGAGCAGTTGCCGCCTTGGAGTATTTGAAGACCCGCGGTGTGGACGCGAACCGAATGCGAGCAGTTGCCGGGGACTTAACTGGGGAGACATCAGTTCAATTTGTGTTTGGCCAAACGCCCTTTTAGGACGGATTTTCTGCCGTGAAAGAAGTACGACGTCGTGTGATGTCCGAGATCTTCTTGGCACCATCGGTAGTCCTACCGTTGGTCGCTGGCGCTACGTCGTGGCTTTTGTCTTGGGGAGCAGGGGGCAATTCCTGGCTCAACCTGGCAGGCTTAGTTAGCACCGTTGGCGGGCTCGGCTGGATGGCGACGCGTTGGATTTTTCAAGTTGAATCCATTACCGAACAAGTGATGGAAGATATGAGAAGCCAAGAAATAGAGAAACAGAATATTGAACTAGATCAACTCGCTCAACTACTTCTCAAGGATCGAGATCATCGTACGGAAGATTATTTGATTTTGCTCCGCGCGATCAAAGGCCGCTTCGATGAAGCTCGAATGAAATCCAAGAGCTCGGTTCGCTTTCTGGAAGTTGCTGAGAGAGTTGATGAACTTTTTCAAGCGACGATTGGCCAACTGCGTCGTACCTACCAACTGTATGAACTCTCGCGTGACATTTCACCAGACACTCGCAAGAGCATCCTGCAACAACGAGAAAACGTATTGAATGAAATCAAAGAATCGATCGATCATTTGGAGACTGCGGTCAGCCATTTCACGACGATGTTAGAACGAAATCAACCAGGCGATCTTTCCGCCCTGAGAGATGAGTTAGACACTTCGCTGCGAGTCGCGCAGCGTACCGAGGAGCGATTGAAAGAAATGGAAGGATCCGGAAACTGGAATACTGTCACAAGAGAACTGCAATAGGAGCTTTGTAGAAATGTTTAATGCCATTGGCAAATACATGCGAGCCGTATGGTACTTCATGACCTTCCGTGTGGACAAAGCGAGTGAATCGCTGAGAATGAACCCGGGTGTGATTGCAGCCAATTACGATCGAATCATACAAGATAAACGAGAACGACTGAATCAGTATAAAGACGCGATTGCCGCGATGATCGCGCAAGAGGAATCAAAGAAGGAAAAACTCAAACAGCTCACCACCGAAATCCAGAACCTCGAAAAATTGCGCGAAGGTGCGGCGGCTAAAGCGAAGAAGATCGTCGAACAATATCACGGCGATCCTGAAAAGGTGAAGTTGGACCCTGAGTACATGAAGTGCCAATCGGCATTTCGTGATTTCAGCAGCACACTGGCAGAGAAGCAAAAGCGAGTCACCGAAATTGAGGACGATCTCAAGGCTCTGGTCGCTAATGTCAATGGACATAAAACCCAGATTCAGACCTTGATGCGCGAACTGGATAAACTCAAGGAAGAAAAACACGATACCGTTGCCGACGTCCTCTCCGCCAAAGAGGAGAAGCAAATTGCCGACATGATGAGCGGCTTAGCAATGGACCGCACATCGGAAGAACTGCGTGAAATGCGTGAACTCCGACAGAAGGCTTCCGCGAATGCCCGTGTCAGTCGCGAAATTGCCGGTATGGACACCGCACGTGCCGAAGCTGAATTCTTGGAATATGCCAAGAGTAGTGAAGCCAATGACGAATTTGATCAGTTGATCGGGTTGGCCGGCAAGAAAGAAGCCGCCGCTCCGCAACAAACCGAAAACCGCATCCCTGAAGCTTAATGCACTTTCATCAGTGCGCTCTAAACAGGAAACCTAACTATGCCTAAAAATTTCTCAACATTTTGGAAGCGTTTGTCTGCCAACGCTCGGCCAGTTGCCTTGGCGGTTACCGTCACCGCTCTGTCACTGACAGGCTGCGACAACAGCTCCTCGAAACCCAACGACAGCGCTGGTCCTGCCAATGCGACCGGCGAACCTCCACCCGTGTTCTCGTTGGCTTGGAGCGAATATCCCTCGTGGTCCGTATTTGGTGTAGCTGAAACCAACGGTCTAATCGATGGAGCTGAGGGCTCGATCGGTGAAATGGAACGCAAGTGGAATGTCGATATCGTTTTGAAACAACGAGATTATGATCCTTGCTTGCAGGAATATGGAGCCTCAACCGTTGATGCGGTTTGCATGACCAACATGGACTCGCTGGCTCCTTCCATCTCCCGTCCATCAGTTGCCATTTTGCCAACATCAACCAGCGTCGGTGCAGATGCTTGTATCGTTGTCGGTATCGATTCGATTGAAGGACTCAAAGGCAAAGAAACCTTTGGGCTTGAACGCAGTGTGTCACAATACTGTTTCGAACGCGTTTTGGAACTCAACAACCAAAAGCCAGCCGACTTCATTTTCAAGAACATGGATCCAGGTGCTGCGGCCCAAGCGATGCAGCTCAAAGACGCCAACATCACCTCGATCATGGTATGGAACCCGTTTGTGATGGCCACCCTACGTGAACGCACCGATTCGAAAGTCCTTTTCGACTCAGCCGCGATTCCCGAGGAAATCATCGACATGGTTGTTGTCAGCAAAGACTCGCTCGCCAAAAAAGGTGGCAAGAACTTTGCCTACGCAATCATCGACACCTACTACGAAATCAACAAACTGATGGCAGATTCGAAAACGTCAGACCAAACCCTGACCGCGATTGGCTCAAAGTTTAGCAACCTCGGCTTAGAGGACATGAAGAAAGTTGTCGAACAAACTCGGTTTTACAAAAATGCCGACGAAGCTTTGGCACTTCTCAAGGGCGATAAGTTTCAAAAGGAAACGATGCCAAAAGTGGTGGAGTTTTGCGTAAGCCACGGTATGGTCGAAAAAGCTCCTACCGTTGGTTTCGGACAAGCGGATGCTCAATTCAATATCGACCTGAGCTTCCTTGAGGCCTTCAAGGCTGGCACTGCCAAACCCGAGTAACCTCAACGGTTTAACGGCGAACCACTAGATTCTGGCGGCTAGTGGTTCGCTTATTTTTTTGAGTCTGTCTGTTTGTCACCAAGGAGCCTTAACTGCTCCATCTGGGCAACAGATGTGGCGATAACCGCTGCTGGTATTTCTAAACTGGCGAGGAGCAAACTATGGTTCGCAGCCCGATCCCACCATGGTTGATGATCGTGCTATCCATAGCAGGCGTAATGACTGCTTTTGGCGTCTATGGCATTTTGTCTGCCCGCCAAACGGCCATTAACAAAACACAATCTGTATTGCCAGGCATCAAGGGCATGACAGACGGTCTAAGCAAAATTCGAGCTCCACAGGGAACCGAAACCAACCGCAAGCCTAGCTGGTTGTGGCAGGACACTAAAGCGTCGCTTACGCGTTTGTTCGCCGGAACAGCCATTGGGGTCTTGGCGTCCATTGTCATCGGTATTTTGATGGGCTCTTACCGCTGGATCGAAGCACCTTTGGCACCCATTATTTCGTTTATGGCCAAG
>JBILTA010000289.1:0-6899 GCA_044371785.1 Pirellulaceae bacterium
CTTGCGACTTGTACCAAAGCCGCGATGCTACACATCGTACCTATATGTGGGCTTAAGAAATTCGTCATAATCGTGTGCTCGATTTCTCGAAATACACTCGTGCCTCAGCGTACAATACGACGATGTTACCGATTCATTTGCATAACTAGAGTGGAAGTCATGAAAAAAAGTCGTTTGGTGCGAGAGACTGTGCGTGCAGGCTTTTGGCTTGTTGGAATTCTATGCTTGAGCAGGATAGCAGCGGCCGAAGATCATCCCGCATTTCAACCCGTAAAGGAACTGTTTGCTGCAATGTCCAAACATGATGGCAAAGCAATGCAGGAGCAGGCAACCGAGGACTTTCAATTGCTCGAACATGGTGAAGACTGGTCGATGCAGATGTTAGTGGATGCTGTCCAACCTAAAGGTGATCCCTATGAACGCAAGAACTTCTTCAAACAAATTCGCGCTCGGCAGGAAGGCAACGTGGTCTGGATTAGCTATTGGAACAAGGCAGAGATTCGTCGCACTAGCGGACTGCGAACCGTTGTTTGGCTCGAAAGCGCAGTGATCGTAAAACAGGGCGACCGCTGGAAGGTTCAGCTTTTGCATTCGACTCGCGTAGACTCGGATAAGTACCCCAAAGATGTTGAGTGGATCCAGTTTGATTCGAAACTGTAGCCACGCTAGTTATGCATCTCTCCCCTTACGGATGCCGGAGTCGGTCCGCGGGGTAACACGTAGTACAAAGATGCAAGAGGTTCGAGGTGAGACGAAATGCGAAGTGTGTCTCTACGAATCTTTTTGGTCTGTATCACATTGCTTGTCTTCGCCAGTTGGTGGGGATTGCGGCACCGCCAGTACTTTATCGACTCGCCTGCTTCACGTGTCTCTGTATTAGCTAGAAAATCGCCGTTTTCCTTTCTCGATTGCGAATGTGTTGTTCAGCGTGATAATGGGCTGGCGAGGATCATCGCCATTAGTTTGGTGCGAGAACAACGCTACGCAAATCGCTCTAGGATACCGACGTGGGTAAGCATCATAAGGAACATTAACGGCCAAGAGTACCTGCATATACCTATCAACTGCCGTTGCCAGGTCCCGAAAGATATTGATCCTCTATGGGACGGATGGACGGTAGGAAGGGTTTAAAGAGGTTTAGGTTACGCGACTTCCTGGACTCAGTGACGGGTTTTCGGTAACTTTCGATCGATTGTTTGCGTTGGTAAAGGAGCGTTAAGAACCGTGAATCATGTGGGTCAATCGTCAGTCTCTTCGGCATCGATTTTCAATTTCAAGTCGACGAGTCCTTTGCCGTGACTGCCGGATAGCTCGGTTGGATAGGGTGTTGTCCATCCTTTCTGTTCGTGCCATACAAAGCGATTGAGATTATCTTCGTCTTGTTCCGTCTTCATCCCCGTACGTTCAATCGGAACAGTAGCCAAGATGCCTCGCCATTTCTTTTCGAGAGAAGATTGCTTGGTCGCTTCTGCTGGTCGTTGGTTCAATTCGACAGCAGCCGGCAATGCATCGAAAGCCAATCGGTTGTTGGGTTCGTTAGTGAAGCAATCGGTCATTAAGGGTGATGCCGCATCCTTCTGGTTTAATGGGGGTAAACCGAAGATGTGCAATATCGTTCGCAATACCGAAGTTTGATTATAGAACTGATGGTTTATTCCCGGTTTGCTGTAGGCACTGATCACCAAACAAAGGCTCCGATGGCCATCGATGTGATCGTATCCATTTTGCGGATCATCTTCGTTGACAAAGATCACTGTCGAATCCCAATACTTCGACTTCGACACCGCATCTACGAGACGGCCCAAAGCCAAGTCATTATCGGCCATGTGCGCAGAGCTCGTCACGCCACCACCTAAATGATCTTGCGGCAAGTAGACTAAGCTCAAATTCGGTAAGCCTCCTTCTTTTTCAAACTTGCGAAACTCGTCCAAAAAACGATCCATTCGCAAGACATCAGGAATCGCCATGTTCCAACCTGGGTAGTCTCGGCATGTGTATCGTCTTAGTCGTTCGATGCCGACTTGCTGCTTAAACACTTCCCGCTCACCCGCTTGATATCGCGCCCAAACTTTTTGATAGTCTCCACCATCTTCGATCTTGGCGTAATCCATTTCACCATAGTTGCGGAAAGATAGACCAGCGCTCAGCACGCGGTCCCATAAAAAACCGCTAGATGAATAAGTGATCGGATCATCGCCGAACGTGTAGCTGCGAGTGAAGCCACCAAAAGCTCGTTCTAGATAGGGCGTTACGTTCCCCTCTGTCGCCCAGGAATGGCCATCAGCCGATAAGACACCATTGCAATAATAATTATCGAGAACTCCAAAGCGTCGAGCGAGAGCATGATGATTGGGGGTGATTTTTTCGGGAAAGACACATAGCGATGGTTCCGAACGAGCTTCCGGAATATCACCAAAAACTTGATCGAAAGTACGATTCTCTTTGATCACGTAGATCACATGTTTGAATACGCTCGGTTCTCCCAGCTTCTTGGGAATAGGGACTGGACGAACGTTGGCGTCGCTGGCATCAAGGCGTGCTTGGGCTGCCTCGGCAATACGAGTTTCTCCTAGCAGCGTCGAGCGCTTGAGTACTTGATCTGTCCAGCGTTGGAGTAGGGCTGGATCATGGATCGATTTAAGTGGAACCCGTTGAACAACCCCTTGTTGGTCATGACTGTTGCGACCTTTCTCTGCGTTTCGGCGCGAGGATCGCGAGCCGAAGCCTTTGGTATTGGTTATGTAGAGATAGTTATCGTCAGCCACACAGCCGGCTGGATACCAAGCAGTAGGAATCAACCCGCGCAAAGTCCAGTTCGCATCTTGAGTATCGAGGACAGCGACGGCATTATTGCCTGCTAATGCTACAAAGAGCAATTTGTTGTCGGTCGAAAGCGATAACCCATTGGGCATCGACCCAAACGGATAGTTTAGGTCTGGCTTAACGACCACTTCTCGAGCAGAATAGTCTTTCAAAGAGATAAGCGATAGCGAATCTTGATTGGTATTGCACACAATGGCGTGTTGATTGAAAACACGCAATACAGATGGTTGTAGCCCGACCCTCACGGATTGCAGCAGTTTGTGCGACCGAGTGTCGATGATGCTTACGCTACCGGTGGCTGCGATGCCGCGAGCGTCGACGACCACTTCGGTTCCCGCACTAGAGGCCGTGGGTTCACCTTCCTCAGGTCGTCGTCCACCGATATTCGACACTATCAATTGTGACTCGTCCCTGGATAACGCTACATCAAACGGGGCTACACCAACTTCGATTTCGAGAGTCATTTTGTCTTGTGTAAGATCAACGACGGCGACCGTGTTGCGTTTGGACAAAGCGATATAGGCGATCGTTTCTGCTTGATTGATGCACAGGCCACAAGGGTAGCTGCTTTTTTCAAATTCGACGGGAGCTAATTTGGAATAGCTGCCACTATTGTCAGGGCGGAACCGATGTAACGAGTTCTGGGCATCTGTTGCCAAGATGTCGCCGTTCTTAAGAACCCGAATGCCATTGATCGAAGCGCCATTAGGAAGTGGCAATGTTTGTCGCAGCTCGAAACTGTCTGTGTTGATCAAGAGTAATGAACTGCGATCTTTTACTACTAAAAGCTTTTGTTGCGTCGCCAGGGCGAGGTCTATAGGGCGTCCAAAGTAAGGTAAAACCTGGCCTGCAGGCAGTATCACTTCACCGGTCGGCAGTAAGGCTTCATTCACCGTCGCCGTCGGTTGTCTATGACCGTCCTCGTTCTGGGCGATTGCATCGCTGAACGGAGTGAGCGAAATCGCCGATAGTATGAGGATGAGGAATCTTCGCTGAAAGTTTAGTTTACGTCGCATGGTCGGATCGCTTCGGAAAGTCGCTGTATGGTATTCTAGGGAAGTGTTTTGATGGTTTGAGCTGAGTAGGGATGTAGGTCGAGTATAGTCAATCCTGCTCAGTAGGGCCGTCGCCCGTGGACGCAAATTGTACACGGTTTGAGCGTCGCTCTCACTACGCCGTATCACGCTAAAGGTGTTTGTTATGAGTTACACGTCGGAACGACGAACACAGATAGCTCTGCTCACATGCGTCTATTTCGCATGTATGGATTTCGGTCCTCTCAGCAGCGTTAGAGCTCAAGAATCCGCTGATAAGAAAGTGGCTCAGGCAGAGCAGCGCGAGGAAGTGAAAGAAAAGCCTGAGGAGATTGCGTTGGCTTTGCTGGATGCATCAGCCAATGGCCGTTTTGAAGAGGCCACAAAATCGTTTGATCTTGTCATGAGCCAGTTATTGCCACCGGCGGCACTTAAGCAGTCGTGGGTCGCGATTACGACTCAGTATGGCAAGTATCAAGGACACGATGCGCCCATCATCGAAAAGATCCAGGAGAGCACCTTGGTTCGAATTCCCTGTCACTTTGAACAAGGGGCGCTTGAAGCCAAAATATCGATTAATTCCAACAACAAAATTCAGGGTTATTTCATTTCCGTTGCTGGTAAGTATCGTTCACCCAGTTACGTAAAGCCGGAAGCGTTTGAAACAGAAGAGGTTGAAGTTGGCAAGGGATTGCTGAAGTTGCCTGGGACGCTGACGCTTCCCAAAGGGGAAGGGCGTTTTCCTGGCGTCGTATTAGTGCAAGGTTCAGGGCCCAGTGATCGTGATGAAACGGTTGGTCCGAATAAGCCATTTCGAGATCTGGCTGAGGGGCTGGCCTCACACGGCATTGCCGTGGTCCGATATGAAAAACGTACAAAACATTATCCAGTTGTGGCGGCACTCTCGCTGGGTTCATTAACAGTACATGAGGAGACTGTGCATGATGCGGCGGAAGCCGTCGCGCTGTTGCGGAGTCACGCCAAAATTGATCCGGACAAAATTTATGTGGTTGGTCACAGCTTAGGAGGCTGGATGCTGCCACGCATTTATGATGCAGGGAAGCCGATTGCGGGTTTAGTGAGTTTAGCGGGTTCGGCTCGTCCACTTGAGGATCTTGTTTTGGAGCAGGTGCAATATTTAGCAGCCGGTGATGGTGAAGTTAGCGAAGAAGAGAAGGAGCAGATCGAGAAGATCCGTCAGCAGGTCTTGCAGGTAAAAGCGGGCGAGCTTTCCAAGACGACTCTTTCCTCGAAGTTGCCTCTTTCTATTCCCCCAGCCTATTGGCTGGATTTGCGCGGATATGATGCTCCCAAGTTAGCTCGCGGTATCTCTGCACGTTGGCTAATGCTACAAGGGGAACGCGACTATCAAGTGATTGATAAAGATCTTGCCGCGTGGGAGGCTGGTTTAAAAGGTCATCCAGATGTGACCATTAAACGTTATCCAAAACTAAACCATCTCTTCATGGCCGGTGAAGGGCCATGTCTCCCAACGGAATATTTTCGGGAGGCCAATGTCGATGAGGCTGTGATCATCGATATCGCACAGTGGATACAAGTTAAGAAGTGAGCAAGTCGTTGGTGAAAAGTCACTCGAATTCAATAGGAAATAGGTGCATTGCATGGTAAAGAAGTTGCGATCGATGGGCTGGTACAGTTTTGTTTTTTTGCACCTTTCGATGATGTGTGTTCTCGGTTTAAAAAATGAAACACTTCGGGGCCAAGAGCCAACGAGGAAACCGAATATCATTTACATTTTGGCGGATGACTTGGGTTGGACGGACACTGGCGCTTATGGAAGCCAATATTACGAGACTCCGAATATCGATCGCTTGACCGCAAGCGGAATGAAATTCACCGCATATCACAACTGCCAAAACTGCCAGCCCACGCGTGCGGCATTGATGACAGGGCAGTATTCACCGCGAACGGGTGTTTACACCGTTGGTGGGATTGATCGATTTGATTGGAAATCGCGCCCGCTTCGACCAGTGGATAACGTGGTCGCATTGCCATTAGATCGTGTGACGATAGCGGATCAAATGAAACTGGCTGGCTACAAGACGGGCATGTTCGGAAAATGGCATTTGGGCAACGGGCCGCAGCGACATCCCAGTAATCGAGGCTTTGAAGAAGCAATCGTATCCGATGGTAAACATTTTGATTTTGAAACTCAGCCCAAAGTAGATGTTCCAGAAGGAGCTTACTTGGCAGATTTTCTAACCGATCGGGCTGAGGACTTTGTCCGTAGACATCGTGAGGAGCCTTTCTTTTTATACTTGCCACATTTTGGTGTGCATTCTCCCTATCAGGCGAAGAAAGAGTTGATCGAAAAGTTTAAATCGAAGCCAGGCGTTGCGGGGCACAACAATCCGACCTATGCCGCGATGATCTACAGCGTCGATGAGAGTGTCGGTCGGATACTCAATTTATTGGATGAGTTGAAGTTGAGCGACAATACTATTGTCATCTTCTCAAGCGACAATGGTGGCGTAGGAGGATATGTTCGCGAGGGAATCAAACAAGAGGGTGATGTTACGGATAACAGCCCTTTACGCAGCGGCAAGGGAAGTTTGTATGAAGGTGGGACACGTGATCCCTTCGTGGTGCGTTGGCCCGGTGTAACCAAGCCAAGTTCTGTGTGTGATGTCCCTGCCATCCATGTTGATTTTTTTCCGACGCTGCTTGAAATGGCCGACGCTCCGCAGCCCACGCAGATATTGGATGGAACGAGTCTGGTTCCATTGTTGCGGAATCCCGCCGGTAAGTTAGAGCGTGAAGCGATTTATCAGCATTTTCCTGGCTACTTGGGAGCTGGCAAGAACCAATGGCGAACCACGCCCGTCGGCACCATTATCGCCGGTGATTGGAAGTTGATGGAGTTTTTTGAAGATGGTCGCTTGGAGTTGTATCACTTACGCGAAGATATTGGAGAGACGAAGAACTTGGCCGCCGCAATGCCAGAGAAGGCAAAAGAGTTGCATGAAAAAATGCTGGCTTGGCGAAAAGAAGTTGGTGCTAAGATGCCGACGCCGAAGTAGC
>JBILTA010000290.1:0-6887 GCA_044371785.1 Pirellulaceae bacterium
AGCAGCGAAGAAGCTTCGAAGCAGAACTTTGCCAATCGGGCAGTCGATGGTGATGCGCGAACACGTTGGTGCAATAACGGCGGGGGCAGTGGAGCGTGGCTACAGATTGACTTACCGCAACCTACCAAGATCACTTCATTTCGAATTCACTGGGAACAGGAAGCAGCTTATAGCTACCGTGTTGAGGGTACCAACGGTGGCAAAGAGTGGATAACACTGGTCGAGCAAAAACAGAATAAAAAGGTAGAACGCATCGTTAGTCATTCAATCGATGCAACCGAATTAACCGCAATCAAGATCGTTTTTCTGGGATCTAGCACAGGCGTGTGGGGAAGTATTTGGGAAGTGGAAGCCTATGACGGAGTACTCCCCGCACTGCCAGAGGGAATTGCTAACTCCAACAGTCCTGCTGCTAAGTTAGGCGACATACAGATTGAGTCTGGCTTTGACGTGCAACTCTTCGCTGAACCTCCGTTGGTAAATTATCCGGTGTGCCTAACAACTGGGGCCAACGGCGAGCTTTTTGTTGGCATTGATGAACAAGGATCGCTCGGGCGTGAGAAGGGCTTTGGACGTATTGTGAAATGCGTCGATCGAGATGGAGATGGAAAAGCTGACGATATTCGAACTTTTGCAACCGTCGATCATCCGCGCGGAATGGTTTATGACAATGGTAGTCTTTGGGTATTGCATCCACCCTATCTGACGCTCTACCGCGACGAAGATTTGGATGGTAAAGCGGATTCTTCGAAAATCCTCATTGAGGGAATTAGCACCGATGCAGTAAACCAGCGCGGTGCGGACCATACTACTAATGGTATTCGTATGGGGATTGATGGCTGGATCTATATTGCTGTAGGTGATTTCGGATTCTCGAAGGCGGTGGGAGCCGATGGACGTGTATTGAGTCGGCGCGGGGGTGGTGTTGTCCGTATTCGCCCAGACGGTACTGACATGGAAATCTATGCCTGGGGATTGCGCAATATTCTCGATCTTTGTATTGATCCCAACATGGATATGTTTACTCGGGACAATACCAACGATGGGGGTGGTTGGAATGTTCGTGTCAGTCATATCCTGCAAGGTGCCGAGTACGGTTACCCGTCACGTTACATGAACTATCCTGAAGAAACGATGCCACCCTTGGCGGATTATGGCGGAGGTTCAGGCTGCGGTGGTATGTACGTATATGAACCTCGTTGGCCAGCGGATTTCAATAACGCTGCCTACACTTGCGATTGGGGAACTAGTGAAGTTTACGTACATCGTCTCGTAAACGATCAGGCAACCTTCAAACCACATCAAGCATCCTTCCTGAAAATTGCTCGGCCAACCGATGTCGATATGGATACCAGCGGGCGAATGTATGTTGCCAGTTGGCTGAACGGAGGTTTTAGTTTCAGCGATAAAAATGTTGGTTTCGTGGCGATGGTTACACCTCGCGACTTTTTACCGAAGCCATTTCCATTTCTTACTTCGCAGACATCGGCACAATTGGTCGAATTACTGGCTCGAAGTGGAGCGGCAGGAACCTTTCATGTCTCTCGCGAGTTGATTCGCCGTGGTGAGCAACCAGATGTTGCCAAGTTGCTGTTGGAAACAGCAGCGAATTCGTCCGTCGGTACGGCAAATCGAATCGCTGCGATTTTTACACTGAAACAAATTTTGGGACAAAAAGCCAATGCAGGTATTGTGGCACTTGGCATCCAAGATCCCATCATTCGACGCGCCGCTTTAAGAGCGGTTACGGATCGCTTGGATCAGATCGATCCGTCCAGCGTAGATTTCGCTCTGACATCCATCGTCGACAAAGATGCCACCGTTGTGGCACAGGCTGTCAGTTCCTTGCAACGTTGCGCCCTGGTACCGAATCTACTTTCGAAAGAGCAACGAGCCGAGATTTCAACAACGCTATTGTCACTTCCAGCCTGCAGTGTTGATTGGGAAGTGAAGTCGCACTCCGAGGCTCAAGCCGATCGTGTGTTACCACATTTGATCATGCAAGCTTTGACGACTCTGGGTTCGCCTGAAAATGTGGTCAAAGGACTGGATACATCAGCTAGAAAGGTCGCATTGTTAACCCTTCGCCGGATGCATCAAGAAGAGACCGTAACGGCATTGATTCAACGGCTATATCGACCAGCCGATAGTGAATTGAAACAACAACTTATGGATGTATTGGCTCGGTTGTACTATCGAGAAGGTGATTATACACGTGGCGATTGGTGGGGAACACGACCAGACACCACAGGACCGTATTATGATCGTCAGACCTGGCAAGGCAGTGAGAAAATCGAGAAGTTCCTACGTGCTTCTATCGAGCAAGGAGAAGTCGCGCTGCGAGAGAATCTCCTGAAGAACGCTGAGCGATATCGCTTACCGTTTGCTAAGGATGCAACTCAAGTCACAATCACAGAACCGATGAAGCAGGAGCCGATTGTGATTGTAGAGATAGATCCCACCGATTCCAGTTTAGTAGGTAACATGTCTATCGAGAAAGTGGTCGAACAATTGGCTGACGCACGCGGAACAGCGGATCAGGGTAAGACTCTATTTCAAACGCAAGCTTGTATTGCTTGTCATACGTTTGCTGATGGTCAACCACCTAAGGGGCCTCACTTAGTCGACATTGGCAAGCGTTATTCTCGCAAGGAATTGATTGAGTCCATTTTGAAGCCGAGTGCGAAGTTAGCTCAAGGTTTTGATAGTTGGCAATTTTTGACCGCAGATGGTGAGGTGATCACTGGTTTTGTGGTAACCGAAAGTGCTGATAAAGTTGTCCTCCGTGACAGTCAAGGTATTATGCATGAGTTGACTCAAGCTGATATCGAGGAGAGAAAGAAGCAAGAGAAATCGATGATGCCGGAAGGTCTTGTGGGGAATTTGAAGTTGGAACAATTGGCTGATTTATTGGCCTATTTGGAATCGTTGCACTAACGGTCTTGCTTACATTGCCCAAATTTAGGGTATTCGAGAGGCGAAGGCCCACATTACGCTTACAAAGAAAACACCTCCGATCGATAGCAAGAGAAATGCGGAGCTAACCAAGGTGGATAGCAAAGTTAGACTTCGGGATAACCAACCTGAGGGAAAGAAGTTAGTGTGGGCTTGTTGAGGTAACACGAGCATTAGTACTGCGGTGAAAATCAATTGCCATGACATGTCGATATGGGATGTCAACAGCGACAGTATGGCAGTGGTAAGAAGAGAGTGCCCGAAGATGTAGAGCGAAAAGACCGTAGTTTCGCCCCATGTGAAACGATTTCCCAATAGCCTTTGGCCCCACAGCACCATTACCGAAAACGGAAAACAAAAGAATAACAGAGCGCAATAGAGATAAGCTTGTTGAATGGCGCTTAAATAGGAATCAATAAAGATATCGACAGCGTGACCATCGAACATTTGGTTTAGCTTCTCGATCGCTTCTTGATTGGGTTGTTCGCGGAATTGGTTAGCCAAGCCCTCGCGCATCGGAGTTTCGATCAGCCAAATGGCTGCCAATTGAGCTGCGACGCTCAGAAAGAAATACGTGAGCGGATTGGTGTAACGTTTTTGACGACCCAGGACGTATTCTCTCGCGACCGTACCGGGGCGAAGGCACATTTGCCAGAAAGTGAAAAGCAAACCCCGTTCTAAACTGGTAACGCGGGAAACTAAATCGCACAGTAGTTCATAGAAATTGAGTCGGTGGGAGAGTTGTTTTTGACCACAATTCGAGCAGAATCTTCCAGAGATGTCCGCTTGGCACTCAGGACAAACCTCAGCCGGTTTCCAAGATTCTTCCCAACTCAATGAGGACTTCTCCACTTCAACTACATATTCCCTCTGGACGCGTTTCAATCCTCAGTGTAGTTGCAAGTGGTTGGATTTTTCTAGTAGGGTCCGTGCAACAAGTGATTTCTTGTGTCATGTTTCTGCCGGCAGAGACATGCGATCATGGACGCGGTTTATGGGAAGAAGGCCCGATCTGCGGAACGCACCGGGCACAATCTTAACTCATCCCACATGGAGCATCGCAACCAGTTTTCAAGTGTGGCTAATTGGGGCCAGCATGGCGAACATCATCCGTCGTTCCTTCGATGTACTTTTGAAAGTTATTTCGAAACAATTCAGCCAGCTTTTGCGCGGTCTTGTCGTAGGCGGTTGGATCGTTCCAAGTGTTTCGAGGGATCAGTATTTTGGGATCTACATCGGGGCAAGCGGTTGGAACAGCAATTCCAAAGGTTGGGTCGGTAATGGTTGGAGCATCTTTGAGTTTGCCTTGATGAATGGCATCAATGATGGAACGTGTGATTTTGAGTTTCATTCTCGAACCGGTTCCGTACGCTCCACCGCTCCAACCGGTGTTGACCAACCACACGTTGGCCTTATGTTTTTTGAGTTTCTCAGCCAAGAGCTCTGCATACTTAGCAGGTCGCCAGACCAAAAAGGGCCCACCGAAACAGGGTGAAAACGTCGCTTGCGGTTCGGTGATTCCCATTTCAGTACCAGCAACTTTGGCAGTATATCCGCTGATAAAATGATACATCGCTTGGGCTGGAGTTAGCTTACTTACTGGCGGTAAAACACCAAACGCATCACACGTCAGGAAGATCACGTCGGTGGGATGGCCAGCTAGACATGGGATCTTGGAATTGCGGATGAACTCGATGGGATAGGCACCACGGGTGTTTTGCGTGATCGAGGTATTGTGAAAATCGACATGATGCGTATCAGGATCAAAGACCACGTTCTCAAGAACGGACCCGAAACGCAACGCTTGAAAAATTTCAGGTTCGGATTCCGGAGTTAAATCAATTGCTTTGGCGTAACATCCCCCTTCGATGTTAAAGATACCTCTATCCGACCAGCAATGTTCATCATCACCAATCAGTAAACGATTGGGATCTGCGGAGAGGGTCGTTTTTCCAGTCCCCGATAATCCGAACAACAAAGAAGATTGGCCTGTTTCTCGATCCGCCGTCGCTGAGCAATGCATCGACAGAATTCCCTGTAGTGGGCCAAAATAATTCATCAAGGTGAAGACACCTTTTTTCATCTCACCCGCGTATTCGGTTCCCAAGATGACCGATTGCCGGGTTCTGAGATTCAGGTCGATGCTTGTTTTGGAGGTCATACCCGGTGTGCGACGGTTCGCCGGAAATGCGCCTGCATTAAAGATCACCTTATCGGGTTCACCGAAATCGGCCAACTCATCTTTCGATGGGCGGATGAGCATCGTATTCATAAAAAGTGCATGATAAGGACGCGAGCAGATAACGCGTATCTTCATGCGATACGCTTCATCCCAGCCAGCGTAGGCATCGACAACATAAAGGTGGGAGCGCGTATTGAGATAGTCAACGGCGCGTTCCAGGTTGATCTCGAACACCTCTTCCGCAATGGAGACGTTTACGTTTCCCCACCAGACGTTCTGGCGTGAAAGTGGATCATCTACAATGCGTTTGTCTGATGGAGATCGTCCCGTTTTGTCGCCAGAATAGGCAATAAGTGCACCTGAGTCGGCAATGTTGCACATGGGATCCGCCCGAATCGCTTCCACATACAATCCCGCTGGCGATACGTTTCGGCGAATATCGGTAACAGTAATCCCGTAGCAACTCAGGTCCAACATATCTAACCCCATACAACTAAAACACCTACAGCAACGCCTTCTCCGCCCAATGCAAAGCTCATGCCACAAAAAAGCCTTGCAGTTACGCCCATTTTGCGCACTATGGATGTGCATAGCGAGCGCACGTTGTAACTATAACGCACTGACTCCTGAGGGTGTTGGAATGGGCACGACTCCTTATGAACGCTCGCTGCTCTCCTCGATTTCCGCTGGGGATATTGTTCACGTGCACTTTTGTGATTTGAACCGCGTTTTCCTAGGAAGCCGATATGCTAGAATGCGAAGCTGAGGGGTGTCCGCAGTCGACTTTTTTTGCCGTTGTGCAGGTTTCTTGAACGACCTTAATTTGATCCAACTCAATCCAATGCCTCTCTCGAAAAATGACTATCGTTTGCTCGACTTCGGCGATGGTCGAAAGTTGGAGCTTGTCGGTGGGGCGATTTTGGATCGCCCCTCGCCGGCTGCCGATAATGTGCGCAAACGCGAGCCAGGGCGATGGCGCGAAGCTCATCTAAGGTTTGATCCACAAGCGTCGAAGCCATGGCGAAGATTAAGAGACGTACCTGAACCGTGGATAATGCCGCTGGGAAGCGTTTCCATGCTGCTGCGTCCTACGCCTTTCGGTCACATTGGTATCTTTCCCGAACAGCAGCAAAACTGGAAATGGTTCCAAGAGTTAGCGGTAAAACCCAGTGAGAATGAGCCCAGTGAGAATGAGCCCAGGCCTGTAAAACGCTGTCTGAATTTATTTGCCTACACTGGAGCGAGTTCGTTGGTATTGGCCAATGCCGGCTGGCATGTAACTCACGTTGATGCTTCACGACCGACCTTATTGTGGGGACGAGAGAACGCCGCAGCCAGTGGATTGGGGGAGGCTCCGATTCGTTGGATCCAAGAAGATGCTCACCGGTTCGTCGAACGTGAAGTACGTCGCGGAAATCGTTACGATTTGGTTCTGCTCGATCCTCCATCATTTGGTCATGGACCCAAAGGGGAACGTTGGAGTATCGAAGAGGGAATGCTAGGTTTGCTAAAGTTGGTGTTTGAAGTTCTTTGCGATCAACCGACGGGTGTACTTTGGACAGGTCATTCTGATACAGAGCTGATTCAACCTCTGATAAAGGAAGTGGAAAAGCTCGCAAATGACGCTGGCTTAAGATCGCAGAGATTGCAACGAGCGACCATTGAGGATGACGCAGGACGATGCCTGGACTTTGGATATCGTTTGAGATGGTTGGCAGTCAACTGAGTGCCAATATTTGAGTGCCAGTAG
>JBILTA010000291.1:0-6871 GCA_044371785.1 Pirellulaceae bacterium
TGCTCTGACCCACAACAACCTTAATGGTTCGGCGTCTCGGGAATTTGGTTCCTTTGGGCAATACGTCATAAGCGCCGACGATAGCGACGGGAATCAAAGGGACGCGACTTCGGCGAGCGACGGCGACAAAGCCAGGTTTTACATCTTGAACTTGTCCATTGCTGGTTCTGGTTCCCTCGGGAAACATCAGGACAAGTTCGCCGCGACGCAGGCGCTGCAAGGTTTCCTTTAATCCCCCCAGACCGCCACCTTCGCGATCGATTTCGATGGCATCCAGATGTCGAATGATGGCAGCGAAGATCTTGCTTTTGAAGAGCGTCTTTCGGGCCAGGTAATTTAAGCGACGATTACAGAGCAAGCCAACAAGTACTGGATCAAGCGTACTTTGATGTGTGCTCAAAATGAGCCCACCACCGGTCTCTGGGAGGTTGCCTCGTCCTTCCGCATGTAGTTCAAACCACAGTGCAGTGGTGACGCGAGAAAAGGTGCGAAACATCGCATAAGATAAGCGTTGAGCAAAGCTACGTCGCTCTTCTTTTTTACTCTTGGTTGATTCAGCCATGTTCGATTGTGAGAGTCTGTGAGTTACGAGCGCGGGTGGGTTAGGGCGAAACCATTTTGCTGCGAGCAATCTTAAGAAGTTCGTTGAGAACTGCCTCTAGAGAAAGCTGATCACTGTGCAGAATAATGGCGTCTGCTGCTGGTCGAAGAGCGCCGAATGGGCGATTGGCATCTAGTTCATCGCGTTTAATTTGATCGCTCAAGATTTGCTCGAAATCGACTGAGCGACCTTTAGCGATCAGTTCATCGGTTCTCCTTTGTGCCCGGACTTCAGGAGAAGCAGTAAGGAATATTTTGCACTCTGCGTTGGTGAAGACTACAGAGCCTTGGTCACGCCCTTCGGTCACGATATTTCGACCGATGGCGAAATCCTTTTGCCATTGAATCAACACCATTCGAAGCGGGATGATGCTGGCGATTGGGCTAACGAGTTGAGTGACATCGCTTTCACGGATGCGATCGCTTACATTGCGACCAGATAGTAGGATTTGTGATCCGTTTTGCTCAAATCGCAGCGACTTGACATGTTCCACGATTGCATCAGGTTGATCGATCGGAATATTGGCTTCAATGGAAGCTAAAGCAGCGCAGCGATACATGGCCCCCGTGTTGAGGAATTCGAAACCCAGTGATTTAGCAAGGAGTTGGGCAACGGTCGATTTGCCTACGCCCGCTGGCCCATCAATAGTGATGATCATGCTGTTTGGATTCTAGAGCTAGTTCGATGAAGTACGTTTGGGGATATCTTTGATGGCTTTTTGGAATTGCTCGACTGTCGCGTCGAGTTCAGCAGAATTCACGGTCTGAGTGTTGGAGTCAGACGAGACGCTGGGGGTATTCTGCTGAGCTTCGACATTGCCAAAGCGAATCTTGTAATAGTCATCTGTCAGTTGCGAGAGAGTAACGGCTGCGGCATCTCGATGGTGGACATCGTGGAGCCACAGAGCGGCCTGGGTGGTGAGTTCTTTAGGGGTTTGATATTGAGCTCTACGAAATCCTAATCGAGCCAATGCGTGTAAGCAACGTTCGAAGAACTTTACTGTTACAGGCAGCCGTTCAGCTTGATATCGCTGGATTTTGAACAGTGGAATCAAGCGTCCGAGTTGGCGATAGGAAACCCACCAGACAATAGAGATGACGCTTCCGAGGCCGATAAACCAAGCCGCGATTGGTATCGAGAACCATTCTGCGTTTGTTTCCATGCTTTGGTCGTCTGGCGAGCCGTCGAATCGATTGATCCAGCGTTGTAGCGATCGGATGGTGGACGAGTAGGGATTGTTTGAGTCGGTGATGGCATCGTAAATCGTGCCACTTTGGCTCGATTGATTCATTTCCAGTATATTTCGGTTCCAGAATTCTTGAAAAAAGTCTGGAGCAGCTCGGCGTCGGCGTAGCACACCACCTGAATTGGATTCATCGCCTGGTGGCGTCGGATCGAAACGAACCCAACCTCCGTTTTCGGTATCTTGTTCGCTGTAGAGCTTTGATTCGTCCAATTGCTCTTTAGTAAAATAAGCTTCTACCCATGCATGGGCGTCATTTTGCCGAACGGTGAAGAACTTTCCTAGTTCGTTGAACTCATTGGGACGGTACCCGACGACAACGCGTGTAGGGATCTTGCGGCTTCGCAACATCATTGCCATCGCCGAAGCAAAGTACTGACAATGACCTTTCTTGTGGTTCACGATAAAATCTTCGATCGCATCGAGCTTGCGATTGCGTTCTGAGGTGAGATCGAGCGTGTATTGATATTCTGCACCTGACGAGAAGAAGGATTCAACGTTTAGAGCAAACCCCATCGCCGAATTTGCTTCTTCACCCGCTTTTGTGGCGACTCGTTCTGCCAGAGCGATGAGCCCTGGGAATCGCTTGCTTTCCATACGTGTTAAGGCGACATAACGCGTCGACGTCAAACCGCTATATTGAATAATGTTGGAGAACTCGTTGGAAAAAAAGTCGGAGGCTTCCGGTACAATCGAGTGTTCGAGCCCATTGCGAAATTGTCCGGTACCGATGGTGTAGCTGATTTTCTTGTACGAGATTTCCATGGTATCCGTTACCAAGTCTTGGCTATGAATACGCCAATCTTCGGGGATGAAATGCGGACGAAAGCCTTGGGCGGAAACGACGCAGGTAGGTGCTACACAGAACAACGACGAAGATTTGGTTTTTTCTAGGGAGAATCTGACATTTACCCAATCGCCCGTTTGTCGATAACGGGGGGCCACGAATCGTTCCGAGGGAAGGTCACGCAACGGGACGCTCGAGACTTCGCGCCGTTGTCGCCAGACACCCGAGCCATCCATATCTGTCGTATAGTCTTCTAATACAACTCCTCGAAGGTAAGGGGCTTGCTGGATCTCATACGGTTCATTGGTTTTGCTGTTTCTAAAACTCACGCGCATGACCAATTGATCACTGCGCAGCACTTCACCGAACTGGTTGAGTTTCATTTGTTCGGTAAAACCGACTACCGGGCTGGAAAAAGAGGGTACGGAGTAGCTATCGAGATTGGTACGGGGCAGTAAGTAGAAAAAGAGAAGTGCGAATCCAAGCACCGATACTGCTAATGGCGCAGCTTGTAAGACCCAAGCGGTATGGTTCAGTCGTTTGGACCAGTCCTCTCCGGTGACGGGTTTCAGTGAGATCGGGACCGGTTTGTTGGGATCTACCTCGGGCACTCGGTTGAGAAAAACATTCCATAGGTACTGTAAGGTCAAGCGTTCTTTAACGGGGTTCTTGCCCTCCGTTGCCAAGGCGATGTAATGCGTAAACAGGATCATTGTCGATAGGCTAACAGCGAGCACTGGGATAAGAAGTAACCCAAATAGAACCTTGTCGGTTAGTAGAGCAGCCACTACCAACTCGAGCAAAATGAACACGCCAAGTTGTTCAAAGATCCTTTGTGTTTTCTTCTGCAGATAGAGAACAATTTCTGCGTAGGCGAGCATGGTTGCGATAGAGTAGAGTCTCCCCGAGTCGGTTGGAGTAAAGAAATTGCTCAATGCCAGCACGGCCCCAAGGATCATACCGATGTAGCCGAGGTAGCGGTGTAACTGAAACCATTCAAGGCGATCGGTGAATACGAGCGAGGTGATGGCTACGATGCCAACAAGCATCGGGAGCCGTAGCGTTCCTTCATCAATGGAGACCAGAAAGGCCGTCATCACTCCGAGTATGGCGAAGTGAATTGCGAGGTACCAGCGAAACTTCTCGATCATGTTTCCTCCATTTTGAAAAATGGGTCTAGTTCGCCTTTAGCTGCGTTGATCCAACGAACTTGCACCTTGTCCATAATGGAGCGTTGGCTCTCCCCTTTGATATTGGGGCGTAGTTGATCGATACAAGCCTCGCGATTGCTTATGACTAGCAATGAGCGATTGTCGGCCATGATGGGGAATAATTGTTCCAGAGCTCCAAGCAAATCGGGCTTGTTTGAGGGAGAGGTAATGGCCAAGTCGTCGAGTGCGCTTTCGAGTACGGATCGATTTTGGATTCGAGTCGAAACTCTTAATTTTTTACCCGCTAAGGCTACGGAAATCTGGTGATTGCCTTGACGGCACATCGTTTCCAGAAAGGTAGCTACAAAGCTGATGATTTTTTCCACGTGTGGATCGGGTTGATTCGAGTTGGTTGAGTCCGACTTTTCCCAAAGATCGATCACAATGGCTAAAGTCATTTTCTGTTGCTGCTCAAATTGACGGACGGCGAGTTCATTGAGTCGAGCTGTAGTGCGCCAATGAATCCAACGTTGGCTATCGCCATGTTGCCAGGCTCGCAATCCATAGAACTCTCCTTCATTGACTCCGGCCCGCGAAGCTGTTTTGGCGAGACCTTGACGTTCCAATTGGATGAGATTTTGCCAACGGCCGAGCAACTGTCCCCGTTTGGGGCGGACCAGTATTTCGTCGGTATAAGGTTGCGTAAACCAGCCCCTCATAAGTCCAAAGGGAAACGCAGTGGAAATCCGCAGCGGTCCGAGTCGATAACGGCCTCGGTGCAGAAGTTTGCACTGATAGCCGCTGGTTGAAAGCGTGTTAGCAGGGATCCATGGAACGACAACTGTGGTACCAACACCCGTTTGGGATGCATAAGGTTCGATTCGCTCCAGGCGTTCTTCAACGCAAATCAACCAGGTTGGCAGGAGTCGACTGCGGTTTTCGATATTCAGTCGCGCCTCAAATTCTTGTCCCGCATATAGGGCATTAGGGAGCTTACGCTGGACCGATAAATACAACAAAGAGCGGCGACAGATGCGCCATTGAATAATGAACATGCCGGCGATCAGGCTGGCCAGCAGAACAAGCAGATTGACATTCCGCAGAACCGCGCCGATCAATACGAAAACAAGAATGAAGAGCATGTGCCAGCCTTCACGTGTGAATAGGGTATGAGTCGAGTTCATACCGTTATTGCGTGATACTGACTTCAGGTTATGTCCAGTTCGGGGAGCTACCTTCGATCGCCAAAAATCAAAAGCCATACTCAATTGAGCCTTATCGTGCTTCCCGAAAAACGTATTGACCCATGGCCACAGACACAACGATGTCGGTGGGGGTTAGACCGGAACTTTGACGGTTTGCAACAAGCCATCAATGATAACTTCGACAGCGCTGCGATCTGCACCTGGCAACATACCTCTAGGAAGTACTCGATGCGCGAACACGGGGATGGTCAATTTTTTGATGTCATCGGGGGTTACAAAATCGCGTCCCTCCACGAAGGCAAGCGCTTGTACGCCGCGATACAAACTTAGGGCTCCGCGAGTACTCACCCCAACGTGCAACAGGTCGCTAGTGCGGGTTTTTTCTACAATATCGAGCAAGTAATTTACCAACGCGCTATCCACTTTGACCTCGCGGACTTTACGTTGAATGGCCCGTACTTGATCGGGACTAATCACGGGTTGAAGTTGATCGACTGGTTCGCCCGCTCGATGTGAAGACAATACTTCCCGTTCGAATTCACGGGTTGGATAGCCAACGTTGGTGCGCAATAGGAAACGATCGAGCTGACTTTCTGGGAGTAAGTAGGTTCCTTCGAATTCAAACGGGTTTTGTGTTGCAATCACCATAAACGGATCGGGCAGCGGGTGGCTTTGACCATCAACGCTGGCTTGCCGTTCACTCATCGCTTCGAGCAAGGCGCTTTGGGTACGTGGAGGAGCGCGGTTGATTTCGTCGGCCAGTACGATATTGGCAAACACGGGACCAGGACTAAATTTAAATTGGGACGTCTGAGCGTTATAGATGCTGCTTCCCACGATATCGCTGGGGAGTAAGTCGGGCGTGAACTGTAAGCGGCTGAAATGTCCCGAGATGCTTTTGGCTAACGACTTGGCCACCAAGGTCTTGCCGACCCCAGGCACGTCTTCCAAGAGCACGTGCTCACCGGCTAACAATGCGGTCAGCACCATTTTCACTACGTTGGGTTTGCCCAACACCACTCGTTCCATGTTTTCCCGAAGCTTGCGAAGATCCTCTCGGTA
Organism: Pirellulaceae bacterium; assembly: GCA_044371785.1. GTDB lineage: Bacteria > Planctomycetota > Planctomycetia > Pirellulales > Pirellulaceae > JAFLCP01. Next base: position 6,050 of record JBILTA010000291.1, read on the forward strand.
AGCATCAGTCATAGTTGCCCGCTTATCTAACGTAGAACCGTAATTGGAAAGTCTTCATGAAGTGCTAAGTGACGGGCAAGAACCGGCCATCAGCCAATCATCGAATCACTTTTGCAAGTGACTTATCCATCGATTGGAATGAAGGTTTATGAGTTGTGTCGACTGACTGAGGGATTGCAAAGGATTGCAAGTACTTAAGGTTGCCCGTAACCTTGGTACACCCATCAGGCAGCCCGCTAACGCGGGACAATCACCCACAAACTTCGATGCAGTATTGCCGAGTGTACGCTCGCCTGCAATCCGATGTTCGCAAAGTTAGGGAAGTCTCCGAATTTCTTGTGGGGTTCTTGAGTGTATACCCCCCTAAATGCGGCCTAGTTGTTTGTTCGGTTGGCCCGTTGTTGCAGGCCTACCGAGCTATTCGCCGCAGCCATGACTTCATGTCATGGCTGCGGCGAGTTACGGTGTGGCTACTATACGTACATTTGTACTTGAACGCATGCAGACCGATTATGCCAAGGTATCGCTGCCCGCAGTGTGCTTACGCGCTGTCCAAGGAGAAGCGTATGTTTTTTTGCAAGGATCTTTCGCACTGTCGCGCACATTGGGGCTTCCATGCGACTAGTTTTGCGGCGGGACGCTTAGCCAGCGGCGCACGGGCTAAACAATTTACGCCAATCGAAAGTCTATCCTGAACTGCTCTCCTGCTCTCCTGCTCTCCTGCTCTCGCGCAGCGCTGTAGCCCGCTTCCGACGTCCAAGTCATCGTCCCGCTAGCGAGATGCCAGCACTGACGGTTTTTCATCTCTTGGCTTGTAGCCAC
>JBILTA010000292.1:0-6851 GCA_044371785.1 Pirellulaceae bacterium
GCGAGCAGACATGGATGTGAGGAGCGTGTAGTCGATTTGGGCGGACTACATGTGGAGTGATGGACAGGAGCGGATCGGGGCAACGTTGAATTACGCAGCATGACCGATCCGCTTTCTATACACTGCCTCACTGAATCACTGAAACACTGCCTCACTGAATCACTGAATCACTGAATCACTGAATCACTGAATCACTGAATCACTGAATCACTAACTCCTTTGCAGATAGCTAGGGAGTCGACGAACCTTACCCGTTCGATCAATGCAGGCGATTTCAGTATCCGCTTCGACCAACAAATCGGATCCGCGATGCAGTTGATACTGATGTTCGAGTCGGGCGCCGCGAGCGTAAAGTACGCGAGTTGTTAGTACCAAATCGTCATCGAATTCTGCCGGCAACAAGTAACGAACCTGAATCTGGGAAACGACCAACATCAAGCCACCTTTTTCGAGTTCTTTATAACTGAACCCCGAGGCCCTCAGCATTTCGACGCGGCCACGCTCAAAGTAGTTGAGGTATTGAGCATGATGCACACGACCTTGCCCATCGGTTTCGTTGTAGCGAACTCGAATATCGAGCTTAAAATCATCAAGCATGGTTAGATTCCTTACGTAAAAGCGGCGTGCGCCTTGTGGCTAGCATTGAAAGGGACGATGAATTACCATACGTACACTAGAGAATACCCCAGCAGGTTACCGATTGACCCAAGTTGACGACATTTTTATAAACACTGTACGGAATTCGAGGGCTCGGCATCGATATCAGAGCATTAAACTCAAGCTCAAGTAGAATCTCAAGCTGGAACACCAAGCTGGAACACCGAGCTGGCGTGAGGCTCGTAGAGTTTGAGCGAATTCCAATCGTGACAGGCAATCACATTACCAGAAAGTTCAGTTTATGAGTTCAGGCGACGATTCCATTACAGCCTATCAGACAATGCGTGGTCGCAACTATCCAACGATACGCCAGTTCACGGTCTTTTTGGAGAATCGTGTAGGTCAATTGCTTGAAGTCGTACGTCGCTTCGAAGGGACTGGCATTCGCATTGTTGCCCTTTCCATCAGTGACGCAGCCGAGTGCGCTTTCGTTCGTTTTTTGGTTTCGCAACCAGAACGTGGACGCGAGATTCTGGAACGAGCTGGGCTGGCAATCATCGAAAGCGACTTGATTGGGGTGGAACTCCCTTCGCACGGACAACCATTATTGCAGATCTGCACTGCTTTATTGCAGGCGGAAATCAATATCATCCAAGCCTATCCATTAATCGTTCGCCCGCGCGGCGTTCCCGCTGTGGCTGTTATGGTCGACAATACCGAAGCTGCACTGGAAACGTTGGCTCAAAAAGGCTTTCGCATGATAAGCGAAAACGATCTCCAAGACGACTCGGATCATTAAAAAACAGCGTCCTCAGCGAAGCCCAAGCTTAAACGATACGAGACCATCTTTTTTGGTATCTAAATCGTCCCAGAATCACGGCCAGATAAGGTGGCCACAGAAGCGTGACCGGAGAAGCGTGGCTGGAGTTGGAAAATAATTTCGTTTGCTTAGCCCCAATACTCTCTACTAAGGGAACAGGGCGTTGCTGCATGGATAAGTGCGGGAATGCGAGTGTCATCATTTGCACATCCTGTAGAAACTGAGGACCAGCAAATGATCTTAACGGAACGGTATTGCATGTAACCCGAAAATGTATCGCATTGGAGGCTAGGCAAACTGGAGACTAGGCAAACTGGAGACTAGATAGACTGGAGGCTATACGTAACTTTGCCTAATACCGGCTGGAAGAAGATGCGTAGGCTAACTGGTCCAAAGCCTTGTTGATGTTTTGCGGTTCCATGTGAGCCATATTGCTTGCTTGCCGGCTAGGACACGCCTCGGTCCGTCGTTCCAGAGGTTTCGCAACGCGTCGACGACCCAAGGCAAAGAAACCTAGACGGCCCCTGATACTCCAGACTGCTTAAGCCAATCGACACGAAAGTACTAGTAAAAAATGGGGCGAAGTACATGCCTCGGCGATGATCTGCCCGCACTAATCCTCACTCATTCTCCCCTCTCTCTTTTTGGCTTTATATTCTTTTTCGACCTTCTTCCATTGCCCATCTCAGCTCGCTTTCCTTCGCTTATTGGGCTAATCCTTTTTTGTTTCGCACTTCGTTTTGGCCATCGCCTTGACGCAGACTTCCCCCCCAAATCCTAAACCTGATCTCTAGACTTTGGCACGTGAGCCCCCCAACAAAGGGCTCAATTTTATTCTCTTGGCCAATGGAACTTTTTCGATTGGCAAATGTCTAAGGGGCTAGCTGAACTCAGATCCGCTCGAATGAATCGGCGCGGCAGGAGCGATTTATGAGAAACGGCAATTCGCATTAAGCGTGCCCATTCGGCTTCTTTTTCCACCTAGGGGAACAAGCGGCTTTCTCGTATTCGCTGTTCCAAGCCGAGCATTTTAGCGATCTGGTGGGGCAGGGCATCCCATGTGTCTAACCGGAAAGAAGCCTCTTGCAGCAAGTTCTTGGAACTCGCCAGGCCATTCCAGAAACGACCTCCGGGCCCAAAAACACCCCAAAAGAAGTAATACAGTTTTACGAAATCAACTGGAAGATGTGCGGTTTAGGTGGAATATACAGGAAACACAAGAGCTCCGTTGCGAACTTGCCCGAATTCCTTGCGTAAAAGGGGCAGTCAGCGTTCGCAGCCGTGTAGAGTTGCAAATATACCTCGAGCGCTTATTCATTACGAATAAACCATCTCATCCAGAAGCTCCAACTTGTCAGATCTTTTCGCAGAGGTTCGCATGACCAACCGTAGTTTTCGCTCCAAGTTATCTAAACTTAAACTTCGCTGGTTGAAGGGCTGGACAAAGTCACGTAACTCGAAGTCGCTCAAGCGTGGACTGCGAGTAGAGTCATTGGAATCCCGTCAATTGATGGCGGCGGATACATACACATCGAACAACGACGATACGGCTGGCTTGTTCGCGGAGGGCGAAGCGGCTAACGATTTAGTGGCGTTCGCGAAAGCGATTCGTGACTCGGGCGCGACGATGTATGGAGCGGTATGGTGCAAGTTCTGCAATGAACAGAAGGGATTATTCGGCGACGGTGCCGACTTTGTGCCTTTTGTGGAAGTTACCAATGCGGATCGCTCACCCAATCAGATCGCAACCGACGAAAACATCACCTCCTACCCGACTTGGGTTTTCGCGGATGGGTCACGATTAGAAGGCCTGGCGTCTTTAGCGACACTTTCCCAACGCACGGGAATTGCGATTCCTCAATCGAGTACGCCTAGTTTCCAAACCATTGCGAATCAGACGGTATTGGCAGGCTCGCCGTTGCATATTCCGGTGGATGCTTACGACCCCAACGGCAATCCGTTGACCATAACGGTGACCAGCAGCAACCCCAACTTGGTTTCAGCCGAAGTGATGCAAGGCTCGCGTTCTGTTCGTATGACCGTCAAAGACCGCGGCGACATGGTCTTTGAATTGTTTGAAACGGAAGCTCCACTCCCCACAAGTCGCCTTGTGGAACTGATTCAAGCAGGCTTCTACGATAACGTCGGCACAAATCAGATTATTTTCCATCGCGTGATCGATGGTTTCGTAATTCAAACCGGTGACCCAACGGGAACAGGTACGGGTGGTTCAACGCTAGGCGATTTCGATGACCAGTATAACCTGAACTTGCAGCACAACCGAAGTGGCGTGTTGTCTTTTGCCAAGAGCAGCGATGACACCAACGATTCCCAATTCTTTATCACCGATGGTGCGCAGCGCAACCTTGACTTCAATCACTCCATCTTTGGCCAATTGGTGGAAGGTGATAAAGTACGGGAAGGAATCAGTATTACTTCGGTCAACGATAGCGATAAACCGACCAACAATGTCATCATCAGTTCGATGAATGTCTTCAATGATACCGAAAATGGTCTTATTCGTTTGAAGGCTGTGGGTGCACAGACCGGCTCATCCACGATCACGGTCACTGTTACAGATACAGAAGGCAACTCGGTCAGCCAACAATTTACAGCAACAGTAGCAGCAGACACATTCAATAGCGCACCGTTTTTGACCACGTTGCCGAACTCCGTGAATACAATGGTCAACACGCCTGTTGTCATCCAGCTTGGCTCACAAGATGTCGAAGGTGACACTGTCTTTTACGATGCTGCCAAAGTTGGTTCGACGAACTATACCGTCTCTGTCGACAACAACACTGGGGCAGTTACCATAACTCCTCCAACTGGATTTGTTGGGTCTTTCCAAGTTTTGGCTGGTGTTCGCCAATCGACCACGGCAAACACAGTAGATACCTATGACACTCAAACGATAACGGTAAATGTGGCTCCCGCTGCGCCCACGGCTATCGATTTGGAAGCGATCTCGGATAGCGGTGTTAGCAGCACCGATAACCTCACCAATGCTGGTAGCTTGGCATTTACCATTAGCGGTACGGTCAGTGGTGCAACCGTTGAATTGCGACTTGGTACAACGGTCATCGGATCTGCGACTGCGACCGGCACAACAACAACGATCACCACCAATAACCTGGCCGCCCTTGGTAGTGGCAACTATGCGTTAACTGCTCGTCAGACTCTCAACAATATTTCCAGTGAAAACTCACCTTCATTCACCGTCAATTATGACGTTACAGAACCCGCTGCAATTCCAAGCACCATTATCCCGAGCAACGCTAATGTGGGTTCGGCGATCAATGTTGATATCGGCCATGCGGAAGAAGGCACTGGACTTGTTTATGGCCTACAAAATCCACCAGCCGGCATGACGATTAACTCGAGCACTGGCGTGTTGACGTGGACGCCAGTCGCAAATCAGATCGGCGATCGTTCCTATTCGATCACATTGACAGATCCTGCGGGCAACGTTCGTGTTCAAAACTTTACTACTACGGTGAATGATACCGCACAAGCTCGATTCCGCTTGGCGGCAGTAAGCGAAACGGGAGCTGCACTCACTTCGCTGCAGATCGGCCAGACCTTCAAGCTCCAAGTCTATACACAAGACTTGCGAGATGACGCCCAAGGTGTCTTCTCGGCATACCTTGATCTATTGTACGACTCGAACCTTGTCGAGCTAGCAGGTACGACTCCTGTTGTCTTTCAAACTCCCTATACGAACACTCCAACTTTCTCCACGGCATTAACGGGTGTGGTCAACGAGATGGGTGCGTTCGCCAATAGCCTCACGCAATTGGGACCAACAGAACGTCTCTTCGTCGAAATAACGATGAAGGCTAAAGCGTCGGGCAGTGCACTATTCCGCTCCGATGCTGCTGACGATTCCAGTAGCGACGTTGGCCTCTATGGCTTGGACAACCCTGTCAACACGGGCCGAATCACCTATGGTTCATTAACTCTTCCGATCGCACTCGCTTTCCAGGTCAACAATGACACCTTTAATGTTAATGAAGACAGCACCAACAATAACCTACTGGTACTAGCGAACGATACGGCTCAAGGCTCTACCGTTCTTAATGTCAATGCGATCGGTTCCTTGTCGAATGGTGGCACAGCCACAATCGCGCCCGATGGAAAGAGCATTCGCTACACACCAGCGTCGAACTTTAATGGTTCGGAATCGTTTAGTTACACCGTTCGCGATCAAAATGGCGCCGAAGCTACAGCCACGGTAACAGTGCAAGTTACCGCGATTAACGACCCGCCAGTCGCGAACCCCGATGTTGTGACGATTACTGAAAACACTACGAACAATACCATCAACGTTTTGACGAACGACACGACAGGTCCCGATACGGGTGAAACTCTCACGGTAACTTCCGTCGGTACTCCAAGCCAAGGCGGCACAGTTACTGTTGGAAGTGGCGGTCTCAGCATCGTGTACTCTCCGAAGGCTGGATTCAAAGGAACAGAAACCGTCACGTATGTCCTGAGTGATGGTCGAGGTGGTACGGCAACCGGCACCGTGACTGTGACAGTCGTTCAAGCCAATCCTCCTCCAACAGCGGTGAATGATACGGCAACCATGGCGGAAGATGGTGACACGATCACGATTGATGCTTTGGCAAACGACAGCACTGCTGACAGTGGCGAAACGATTTCGATTGTGGCTGTTGGGGCAACGAATAAAGGTGGCACAGCCACTTTGAATACGCAGGGCAAGATTAGCTACAAACCGGCCGCTAACTTCAATGGCGTAGAAACATTTACGTACACACTACGCGATAGTCGCGGTGGGACTGCTACGGGTACAGTTACCGTTACCGTAACTGCCGTCAACGATAACCCTATCGCTGCCGATGATACGGCTCAAGTGCTAACTGGCACAGTGGCCCGAACTGTTTCGGTCCTTGCCAACGACCTTGACGTTGATGCTGACACCCTAACCATCACTGCAGTAACTCAACCTGCAACTGGCAAAGGTACGATCGCCATCGCGTCGGACAATCGCTCGCTGCTTTACACGCCACCAACGGCCACTTTTACAGGAACAGCAACATTCACCTACACAGTTAGTGATGGGAAGGGTGGCACGGATACTGCCTCTGTCACGTTGAGTGTCGTGGACTTTACGCCTCGTGATATCGGCGGACTCGTTCAGGTTGCATACAACAGCACCGCTGTCGCAAACTCACTGGTAAGCGGATTCAACATTGCACTCTCTGGAGTGGATCAGTTTGGTGCCAACATCAACCGATCGACTCAAGCGACCTTGGATGGCGACTATTCGTTCGCCGATCTAGCTCCAGGCAACTACGAAATCACCAAAAATGCATTGCCATTCTTGAATGATGCGACCAATAAACTCACCGTCCAGTCTGCTCAGGCAGATGGGGATTCGATGGCGAACAACATTGCGGTCGGTACCACG
>JBILTA010000293.1:0-6831 GCA_044371785.1 Pirellulaceae bacterium
TTGGATTGTCAAGGACTGACAGATTTTGCCATCAGCCAATTTGCCCAAGCGAGACAAGACTGTCGGATCGCTAACAGTCGGGCGGTGCGAGTTAAGCGTTTTCGTTAGCGAAGCGATGCTGTGGCGTGCTCGGACCCACCCTCAAGTTCTGTCATCTTCATCCGCGTGCGGTTTATCTGCGGAAATCCATCAAAAGAGGGGGCGAGTACCGCGATTTTTTATTGACAAAACATTCCGTTTTGTGAATGATTCTAGATATGTGAAAGCTATTTCACAGCTTTTAAACGTAGTTCTCGCACGCCAAATGTGAGCGCAGTAAGGTTCGTCGCGATGGTCGGATTGCGAAAAGCCTGTTCGTTAGTGCTCGTAGCCTGGGTTGTTTTCAGCCCACTGATGCTATCGTGGCATCGCGCGCTTGCTCATCCTCACGGCCTGCATACCAACGGGGAACTAACCTGTGGTGATCTGGCTTGTTCTTTCCCGGATTGCAGCGAACCAGAAGTCCGAAACATTGCCGACTGCCCTTACGGTAACGAAAATTCTTCGACTTTACCGGCCGGGACCGTAAGTGCTACGGCTGATTGTGGTTTATCCGCTTGCAATGATGGCTCGTCCGATTCAAAGCACAACTGCCGTATCTGCGAATTGCTATGGCATGATGACATCGTTTCAATTCAATGGTTCTCAGTTCCGCAAACAGCGCAGTCAGTGCATGCGGAGCCTGATGCGGCGCCATTTTTTGTATGGAGCGCCCTACCTTATTCCTGGAGTGTGCGCGGCCCACCAAGTATCGCCTGATTCAATTTAGGCTGATCTTGTTTTGTGCGCATATCTTTAGGAATTATTCTCATGACATCTGTACGCCGCTCCGGTCAAAGTGGCTTTACCCTGGTAGAGTTGCTCGTCGTTATCGCCATTATTGGTATCTTGGTTGGTCTGCTACTCCCCGCCGTTCAAGCTGCTCGTGAAGCCGCTCGTCGCATGCAATGCTCGAATAATGTTCGGCAAATCGGTTTAGCATTACACAACTATGAATCCGCCCATAAAAAATTTCCGCCCGGTTGGATCGCCAATGACCTTGATGGCGAACCAGGTTGGGGCTGGGCAACCGCTTTGCTCCCTTTCTTGGAACAGAACAATGTTTACCAACAGCTCGATTTGAATGTTGAAATCATCGCTACTCAAAACATGCCGATGATCGAGACGGTTATTCCTACATACATCTGTCCTTCGGATCCGACACCCGCACTTTTCCAGATCGCCGAATCGAGCGGTGGTCATACTCACATCCGCTCCCCAAAGAGTTTCTATTTTGACGATGATGAGCCACACAACGTGGATGAAGGTGACAAGCTTTTCCCTATAGCAAAAAGCAACTATGTTGGGGTGTTTGGCACAGGTGAAGTTGATGAGAGTCCGTATAATGGTGACGGTACTTTTTGGGGTAACAGCCGAGTGCGGATGCAAGACTTCGTCGACGGTACAAGCAACACGTTTGTGATCGGTGAAAGAAGCTCACGACTCGGTGGCTCGTTATGGCACGGTGTTATTCCTGAAGCGAATGCCTCATTCGCACGAATCGTTGGTTCTACCGACCACGTTCCTAACTCTCCCGTTGGACACTATGATGACTTTAGCAGCTTCCATGCTACTGGAGCTAACTTCATCATGGGTGATTGCTCCGTGCGATTGATTCCTGACACCATCGATGAAACGGTCTATCGTGCCTTGGCAACGCGTCAAGGCGGTGAAGCTGTTACGCTTCCAGACTGATCTCATGGAAAGAATTGTTGATCGATGAGGCGTGCGTGCAGTTGACTTGGTAGCGACCGCACCACGCCGCATAGATTTTTCACTTGCTCTTTTTCTCAAGTGATTCCTGTTGTTATCCGCAATAGGTTATGGCTTTCAACCAGCAAGCAAGTCGCGAATATACGATTTGATTTCTTTCATATCGCTTGGCGGAGTGGGGCCTACAATGACTGCTCCCTCGTCGGGCGAGTTGCTTAAACCATGGCTCCCCTTGACCAAGGTCGCATCCAACGGAATTACGTCCATCTTGTATCGGAAACCAAGTTTCTTTTGAGCCAAGCGGAACATAGCTCGCGGCATCGAGGTCATGAACAGTTCGACTGGATCGTAGCCGGGTTTTCTATGAATATCGACCGTTGGCGCAAAATCGGGAGCTCTTCTGTCATCGAGCCAATAGTAGTACGTGAACCAAGCGTTTTTATCCGCTAAGGCGATGAGTTCGCCCGATCGAGCGTGATTGAGTTCTATCTCCGCAGGCTCGAGAACGGCCTGAACTCCGGGAATCGAGAGTAGTAATTTACGTACGGGCTCACGCTGGTGGGCATCGCGTACATAGATATGCGCAACTTGGTGGTCCGATACTGCGAAAGCGGCAGATTCGCCTGGCAAAAGCATTTCACCGAATGGTCCATCGCGGACTTCCAAATAACCCGCTTCGCGCAAATGGCGGTTGAGGTGAATAGGTTTCGATACTGGGACTAAACCATATTCGGAAACGACAATAGGCTGGGCATTAATTTCCTGACAGGCGTCCAAGATAGTTTTCGCACAGAGATCCACTTCGCGGACGCGATCCGGCAAATGATTTTCAAAACGTTGGAAGTCGTAGTCGAGATGCGGCAAATAAACGAGTGTGAGTTGAGGTCGATTTTCACGCATCACTTTTGCAGTCGCATTGGCGATCCACTGCGAACTAGCGAGGCCCGCTTTAGGACCCCAAAATGCATGGAATGGAAACGGTCCCAAATGCTCGGTTAGGTTGCAGCCCGTACGGTCCAGGATGTCGAAAACCTTCGACCCATCACAGCCGTAGTGAGGTTTCGGTGTTGCACTCCAACGAACCGGCGCATTCTGATTGAACCACCAGAACATCTTGGCTGTCTCATAGCCTTCATAAAGCTTTTCGCCCTGCACAAGGGAATTGGCTTGTTGCCAAAAACGAATTTCGGCTGTGTCGCGGTAGTACCACCCATTGCCGACAATACCATGTTGATTGGGGGCTAGACCTGTCAGCATTGTCGCTTGTGATGTACAAGTTACCGCCGGGATCGGGCTTTGAAGGGGATGTGATGGTCCAATGGCCGAAATATTTGGGGCATGTGACAGCAACTTAGGCGTTAATCCCACGACGTTAATCAGACAGACCTTGCCCATGATGCTCTTTGTTTCTAAAGTCCAATGACCACAATCACTAGGGGGAGAAAAAATCTCCTTTAATGGTATCATTTCTGGGAAGCTGTCGCGACCCAGTCCAGACGATTCGAACCGAATCCTCATGTCCGGCCTTATACCAAACTTTCGCTTGATTTCCAAAGTTAAAAAACATGAACGATCAGCAGTTGATTGACTTGCTAACCCATGATTCGGTCCGATATCGCTCGGCCGCGTTAGAGTTGTTGGCTTCAAGCTATTGCAATGCACCCACCATGTTGGGTGCGATACTTGAAGGTTGGGATCGATTCGGGATTGGTGATGCTTATCCTGAGTTCGCTCAAGTGGCCCATCTGCCCGTACATCATCAATTCATGGCCACAGTACTGGAGCGTTCGTTTCGAATGGTCGAAGGACGGAAGCTTGTCGATCCTATCTGCCGTTGTGCTGGGAAGATTGTCGAAGCGTTGGTGTTGTTGCCAGCTGAACAACTAAGCGAGTTCTTGCCCGAGATAGAACGATTGAAGGCGACATCAAAGATCTTCTTTCGAATTGAGTTAAACGACCTAAAGAGACGTATTGCTCTGACCGAATTGAGCGACGAGGAATTGAAGGAACAGCTTGAGCCTGTTTGGAATGGTAATGGTGATGTTCAAATTCAGGCCGATGCGGTTCATGCACTAGAGATTTTACATGGACGCGGTGCAGCGGAAGAGGTGATTCGTCGCTGTCTCTCTCCGTCTGAACAATGGGAGCGAGATGCAGGCCAACGTCTGTCGATTGCTTTGCAAGTTGCATCGCGGCATGCATTCTTGGGATTCGAAGATATGCTGGCTCCACACATTCAGCATGTACAAGCTACGGTAGCTGCTACGGCTTGTATCGCGCTAGCCCGTTGTCGTAGTCGCGATGCGGTTTTTGCAATCGTAGAGAGATTTGCTCACGAAAGTCCTACGACCCAGTTGAGAATGGCGGATGTCTTGGGACGCTTGCGGGTTCCGGGAGCTTCGGTACGTATCCAGGAACTACGTGAAGCATGTAAAGATCCGAAGATTTGCGACGCCTTGAATTTAGCTCAGATATTGCACTTTGATTTTGGTCAAATCGACAATTGGATGGAAGCGCTGTTTGTTGTGAGTGATTCAGTGCTGAAGCGATACCGCCATTTAGTGGAACTTGCTCTGCCTCTTTCCGAATTTCAAACCGAGAGTGTTCGCCGGCATGTGCAAGAGGCTCTTCGTATTCGCGCATAACGACAAATATTTGTGGGAATTCGGTCCGCGCGTTGACAGGCACCCCGCGACGCGAATATTCTGCTAATACTGCTTTGTTGGCCATCTTCTCCCCTCCTCTACCCACCCATAGGATCGAACGCTTGTGGCTATCCTCTTTTCTATGATCTTTGCGCTTATTTCTGAAGATTGGACCCAATTCCGAGGCCCCAACTCAAACGGTCATGTGCAATACAAGAACATGCCTGAAAAATGGTCGGATGAAGCACCTGTTGCCTGGAAGGTACCTATCCCAGGATTAGGCTGGTCTTCACCTGTCATTGTTGAGGGCAAGATCTATTTGACTACGGCAGTTCCAGAGGGAGAGGGACTTTCGCTGAGAACGTTATGCCTCGATGCGAAGACGGGGCAAACGATTTGGGATCAAGAGGTTCGTAAAGTCGCTTCAGCCCCAAAGATCCATGCGAAGAACAGTCATGCCAGCCCAACACCGATCGTATTCGAAGGTTCGCTTTTTGTGCACTTTGGGCCATTAGGTATGGCTCGCCTGAAACAAAGCGACGGTTCTATTGAATGGTTATGCACCGATCTCGACTATCCACCGATGCATGGGAGTGGAGGATCACCCTTCTTGGCTGATGGTAAGTTGGTTGTTGTTTGTGATGGGAGTGTGAAACCATTCGTGGCAGCCGTCGACGCGAAGACTGGGAAGGTTGCTTGGAAGACATTGCGATCCGTAGAGGCTCGCATCAGTCATTCTTTTGTGACACCGTTGGTGACGGAAGTAGAAGGAAAGAAACAGGTCTTAGCTCCCGGGCCTGACCATTTTGCCGCATACGATTTAGAAACAGGTAAAGAGCTTTGGATCATTAAGGCTCCAGGCTGGTCCGTTGTTCCTCAGCCGATCGTGACCCACGGAATGGTGATTTACAATCATGATTATGATAACCCTGAACTGATTGCCGCCAAACTCGGCGGGTCAGGTGATGTAACTGATACCAATATTGTGTGGCGCATCAAGCGTGGCGCACCAAGCACTCCTACACCGTTGTTGGTTGGAGATGAGTTATACTTCGTGTCGGACAACGGTATCGCATCCTGCGTGAATGTGCTTACCGGTGAAAAGTATTGGACTGAACGCTTGGGTGGCGACTTTTCCGCGTCTCCTTTGTTAATCAATGGGAACATTCTTTTCCTCGACGAAAATGGAAAAGCCACATGGTTAAAGGCATCAAAAAGCTTTGAAATTCTCGGAACAAATGAAGTTACTGGCCGTACACTCGCAACTCCTGGCTTCGACAAAGATGCAATGTATCTGCGAACGGACGAGTTTTTGATCAAATACGCTCGATAGGGAAAGTTGCTTTTATGAGATTCACGCTCGCATTAGTTTTGTGCTGTATGGGTTTCTGTGCCTTGGGACAAGATAAAACCTTGCCTCGCGCGACGCCCGAATCACAAGGCGTTTCTTCGGCAGCTATCGCGGAGTTCATTCGCACGGCGGACCGAGATGTTAACTCGATGCATAGCTTTATGCTGGTTCGGCATGGCAAAGTCGTGGCCGAAGCTTGGTGGGAGCCAGAATCTGCGGATAAGCCACACGTATTATGGTCACTTAGCAAGAGTTTTACCTCAACCGCAGTTGGCTTAGCGGTACAGGAAGGTAAGTTGAGTGTTGATGATGAGGTACTCAAGTTTTTTCCAGATCGAGTTCCCACCAATGTCAGTGCGAACTTGAAGGCGATGCGTGTCAAGGATTTGCTCACGATGTCGACCGGTCATCAAGACGAAGTGTTTTTGCGTGATGAGAAAGATTGGATCAACGCGTTTCTGAATCATCCTGTTCCACATAAGCCTGGCACACATTTTAAATACAATACACCTGCAACCTTTATGCAATCGGCGATCGTGCAAAAGGTCACTGGCGAGAAAGTGGTTGACTATCTGCAGACTCGCTTGTTTGAGCCACTCGGTATTGCCGCTCCGAAATGGGACGAAAATCCGCAAGGCATTTCGATCGGTGGTTATGGGCTCTATCTTAAGACAGAGGATATCGCGAAATTCGGTCAGTTGTATTTGCAGAAAGGGAATTGGAGTGGCAAGCAACTAGTACCAGAGTCTTGGATTGTAGAAGCGACATCGAAGCAAGTTTCCAACGGTAGCAACCCAAGCAGCGATTGGGAGCAGGGATATGGTTTCCAATTTTGGCGTTGTCGACATGGGGCTTATCGCGGCGATGGCAAAGATGGGCAGTTTTGTGTGGTCTTGCCGGAACACGATGCGGTGGTCGTGATGACGGCCAACAGCACCAACTTGCAAGGTCAGCTAAATGTGGTTTGGGATAAGCTGCTATCAGCCTTCTCCGACAAGCCAATAGCAGAAAATCCATCCGCTGTCGCCGAGCTGAGGGCGATCA
>JBILTA010000294.1:0-6829 GCA_044371785.1 Pirellulaceae bacterium
TAAGCAGCTAGTCAGAGCCGATTCGATCTAGGGCTTAGGTAAGCTTTAACGAACCTTGAGCTCTTCACCATAGAAAAAGTCAGGCCTACGGGGAACTTGCCGCGTATCTACCACAGCCAGCGGGGATTTAAGCCTCAAAATTTACTCAGTAGTTTCAACACGTCCATTCGATAGGACGTGAACCAAATTCCAGTCGATGTTTTTAAAGCGAATTGCGGCTGGAAACTTTAGGCAGGCTCGTGACGAAAACAGCTAACGAAGTGTTGTTGATCATCGTATCATCCTTGTTAGCTTTGGTGATTCTTCGGCATGACCGCACAAACCTCCCACCGCTCATTTTCGATTCAACAAGCTCAATCAATCGTCAAAGATTTACACAAGCCCAACCCTTGGATCTATTGGACAGACTTCCTCACGTCGGTGCTCATTGGACACGCTTTATTTCAAGCGACTTTGTTTGCTCCGAACTGGTTGACGGCAGAAAGTCGTCTTGTTTTTTGGGGTGTAAGAGCAGGTTTGTTTTTTGTTACCGGCTTGTTCTTTTTGCGAGCCACCATCTTCACTCATGAGATGGTTCATTTCCGCAAGGGAACGTTTCCTGGATTTCGGGCCGTTTGGAATTTATTGTGCGGCATCCCGTTTCTGATCCCTTCGTTTACCTATTATCCCCATATCGATCACCATCGACGCAAGAGCTATGGGACCGAAGACGATGGTGAGTATTTAGAGTTGAGCCACAGTTCGCGTTGGGCAATTGTGGGCTATCTCAGCTTGAGCTTGGTAATTCCCATCATTGCCTTTTTTCGATTCGCAGTACTTTCGCCCTTGGGTTGGTTTTTCCCGGGCATCTATCGGTGGAGCTTCAAACACCTCTCCACGATGGTAATGGACCCGATGTATATCCGACCTTTCAATAACGGATCGGTTGCACGAACTCGCTTCATCCAAGAAGTGGCTTGCGCCATTTTCTGCTGGGGCTTTGTGCTCAAGGGCCCGCTGGTGATGGGCGTGATGGTGGATCCGCTGTGGATTCAAGCCTACCTGATGGGGGTTTATGTTATATTCTTGAATTCCGTTCGGACATTGGGAGCTCATCGATGGACCAGCGAAGGAGAGGAATTGAGTTTTGAAGAGCAACTGCTCGATTCCCTCAACTATCCCTATCGCCCCTGGTTCACCGAGTTATGGGGCCCGGTTGGAACCCGGTATCATGCGCTGCACCATTTATTCCCGACGCTTCCTTATCACAATTTGGGCATCGCTCATCGTCGCTTGATGGCCAATTTACCGGCAGATTCGCTGTATCGAAAAACGGTACGTGTATCGTTACTATCGGAAATGGTACAGTTATGGAAGCGCGCGGCGCAGCATGAGCAGGGGGCAACCCAAAAGCCAACCGTAGACCAACGGATGGCTGCCTAACCACACAAAATACAGAACACACATTCATAAGAACAAAAAACCAGTTATCTATAGACAATAATCGATGGTTTCGAATATTCCCTCTGGACCTCCTATTAACGGAAACCCCCGAATAGAGGCCCCGGAATAATCGAAAACCCCGTGCGATTTTGACTAATTTCGATATGCTAGGGTAAGCGGGCGATCGATCGCCAGTGGAACATCAGATTCGTGTTTTTTTCCAGTCGCCGCTGGTGGGCTAAGTGCCATTAGGGGCAGGGACTTATTGGCAAGCGGCATGTCAAATCAAATTCGCGTTGTTGTCACGGGTGTGGGAGTCGTTTCGCCAATTGGCATTGGACGCGATTCCTTTGTTGAATCCTTGAGACAGGGACGCAGCGGCATTACGAAATGGGACGTTGATCCCGCTCATACCCCGCCTGGTCCATTTTTGGTGGCTCGCGTAAACGACTTTGACGGCAAGAATTACATTCAGCCTCGCAAAGCCATCAAGCTGATGAGTCGCGAACTGCAAACGGCATATGCGGCTTCCATGCTCGCATTCCAGGAGTCAGGCATTGATCGGTCCACTCTCGATGTCGATCGTATCGGAACCGTTTTCGGTTCTGAAATGATCTATGGAGATCTCGAAGAATACTCCGACGCCATCAAACGATCTGTAGTCGACGGTAGCTTTACCAGTGGTAACTGGGGCTCCGAAGGAATGCGTTTGATGAACCCTTTATGGATGCTTAAGTATCTTCCCAATATGGCCGCGTGCCATGTGGGAATAGCTCTCGATGCGCGTGGCCCCAACAACACCATCACCAGCGAAGAGAATTCTGGCTTGATGGCATTGATCGAAGCTGCCAATGTGATTCGGCGCGGAGCAGCCGATATTATGATCGTTGGAGCCACCGGGAATCGAGTGAACTCAACGCGCTTGATCTATCGCCGCCAAGACAAGATCTCTCAACATTTCTCCAATCCAGCTGGGGCACTACGTCCATTCGATGTTCAGCGAGATGGTACGATCGAAGGGGAAGGGGCTGCCGCGTTGGTGATTGAAAGCCTTGAGAACGCACAACGTCGTAACGCCAAAATTATTGCTGAATTCGTAGGTTGGGGGAGCTCATGTGTTCGCCCCATTCACCCCTACGGTGGCAGTCGCATCGCCACAGCCAACTCTCTTCGAACTGCACTTCAAATGTCGCAGATCCAAGCGAGTCAGCTCGATCATATCAATGCAAATGGTAATGGAACCCGCGAAGAGGATCTGGAAGAAGCCAATGCGATTGCAGCGATTGCTCCTGAGACTCCAGTGACCGCCATAAAAAGCTACTTCGGGTCGCTTGGAGCCGCCACTGGACTCACAGAACTCGCGGCGAGTTTATGGGGAATCAGCGACAATTGCGTGTATCCGACATTGGGAACCCAGCAAGTGGATCCCGCTTGCCCGATCCGGTTGATTCAAACAACGGCTAAACCATGGACCCAGGATTACTTTGCAAAACTCTCGCAAACCTGCTATGGTCAAGCGGCATGTGTGGTGCTCAGAAAGGGTCTACTGTAATTTGTTTTTAAGCCGAACGACTTATGTCCAAACCGCAGTCATCCGAACCTCCACTGCGTTGGCATACCCTCGATAGTGAAGAGCATCCATGTTCTTACTTGGATGCTCGCATGGCCCGCACCCCGCTTTGTTATCCGTCACGCTTGCTCACAGCAGAGGAACTTGATGCCGTTCTTGCGGAGGGCAAACGTCGCTCGGGTTTCTTTTTTTATCACACCGCTTGTGTGAATTGCATTGCCTGTGAACCGTCGCGTTTGCATGTCCCAACGTTTCGACTCAATGCGACTAGACGCCGTGTGGAAAGGAAAGGAGCAGCCGTCTTAGCGGAATATTTTGGTCAACCGAAACTGGACCAGCAGCGTTTGGCATTATTTAATCTTCACCGGAAGGTCCGAAATTTAAGTCGAAATGAAGATGAGTATACAGCGAGTGATATGGAAGGCTTTCTGGTCAACACATCTTGCCCGACGATTGAACTTAGTTTTTGGATTCGAGACAGGCTTGTGGCAGTCTCCATTGTTGATTGCGGGAACGACTCACTTTCGGCCGTATATACCTATTTCGACCCCGATTTCTCGCACTTGAATCTCGGTACATACTCCATTATTCGCCAACTTCGCTGGGCAGAACGTACAAATCGGAAGTGGTTATATTTGGGGATGTACGTCGCCGAGAATAGGCATCTAAATTATAAAGGTACGTATATCCCCCAGCAGCGATATCAATTAGGAAATTGGCGAGATATCATTGAATCGGCAAACTCCTCGGCAAATCAAAACTGATTATTGAAAACGCACAAGTCCGATGATTCCGATAAGCACTGACGCTCCCATCTATCACTATCCGATTGCCACGGTCACCATGATCGTTGTGAATGTGCTTTTCTTCCTCGCTTTCTGCCGCAATGCCGATAACGAAGTGCCTCACTTCTATGACGAGAATGGCAGGGAAATTCCTCTGCTGGAAATCGAGCGCGAAATGGAGCGATTATCTGCGGAATCTGAAGAGCAAGCGAGCCAATACTTGGAAAGCCTCGATGTTGATTGGGGCTGGTCCCCATATGCATTACTGTCGCTGGAGTTCGGAAAGGTACGGCCCTGGCAATGGCTTACCAACAATTTCATGCACGCCAATTGGGAGCATCTCATTGGCAACATGATTTTCTTGTGGGCCTTCGGTTTGATTGTCGAAGGAAAAACGGGAGCGATTGTCTTTTCTGCGATCTACCTTGGCATGGGCACTTTCTATGGCATGATGCTGCAACTCGGGAGCCTTCCATTTCTCGACTCGGGTGGAGCACTAGGTGCTTCCGCAGTTATTTTTGCACTCCT
This sequence comes from Pirellulaceae bacterium, assembly GCA_044371785.1. Classification (GTDB taxonomy): domain Bacteria; phylum Planctomycetota; class Planctomycetia; order Pirellulales; family Pirellulaceae; genus JAFLCP01. Next base: position 4,306 of record JBILTA010000294.1, read on the forward strand.
TGCGCTGTGCATAATTTGGGCTCCAGCTAATGAGTTCACCATTTTCGCATTTCGCTTTATCTTCGACATTCCGATTTTGGTTTATGGTGGCCTATTTGTTTTGAAAGAGATTTTCTTTTGGGCCTGGAGTGGTTTCGTTTTGGATTCGGAATTACTTCATATTCTCGGCTTTGCTGTAGGAGTACCCGTTGGCGTCTATCTTGTGCGATCAGGACGAGTCGACTGTGAAGGCTGGGACATCTTCTCTTATTTGGGAGGCTCGACAGGTAAAGACTCGAAAGTGGCCCAGGTGGCCTCACGTAAACAGGGTGCCCGAGAATCAAAAAACACAAACCTTGACCGAATAGACTCACAACCCAAACCTTCCGCACCAACTCCCAGCACCAATGCCATTACCCTTCTAGATCAAGTCAAAGAAGCCATTAGTGTCGGGCAGTTTCTGACTGCATTACGCTTGCAAGAGCAGCTAATGAAGAACAATCCTTCGCTCAAATGGCGGCAAGCTGATTTGTATGCCATCATCGGCGGAGTGCTAAAGTCGAACGAATTGGAACTTGCAGAGCGTTTGATTGAGCTACATTTGAACTTGTTTATTGAGAAACAAACATCGTTGAATTTTACTTTATGCAAAGTGAAACTGGCCCTTGGGCGCCCCCATGAAGCACGTGCCATTCTCGACGGGATGAATGAAGCCTTTTTGAATGAGAAAGAACGGGAGCAATACGCAACTGTCTCGGCAACCGTCGCAGCCAAAAATGCTTAGCCTCCACGCTTACAAACGCCCTAACGAACGCCCTAGCAACCCAAAACTCAGGCTGCTTTTTTGCTAGTTGCAACGGGGATTCTGGCACGGAAGGAAATCCCCAAGAACTCATTTCTGCGCACTCCCCCTAAAATGTAGCTGCTTCCGAGGCTGCTAGGTGAATCCCGCGTCAAACTAAGCTATAATTGAGAGCATCCTTCCCCAAGGTAGCCCTCCAGAATCTTTTCCCACCTAGGACCTACGCCAAATGATTGCAACCATGGTCACCAAACCTCTGGCCCGTAAGGCATTATTGGCTCTCAGTACGCTCCTATTGGCCAACGTGATTCTGTCCGTCACAACTCCCTCCCTACTCGCAGACGATCAGCAAGCCATCGAATTCAATCGCGATGTCCGCCCCATCCTCTCCGACTATTGCTTCGCCTGTCACGGCCCAGATAAAAATCATCGCGAAGCTGACCTTCGTCTCGACACCGAGTCGGGACTGCTGGGCGATGAGAAGAAACCCGGTGCGGTCATCCCCGGAAAACCTGAAGAAAGCGAACTGCTGAGACGAGTCTTACTGCCTGACGGCGAAGAAAAAATGCCGCCAGCTGAATTCGGTAAACAACTCGACGAAAACCAAATCAAGATTCTTCGAAAATGGATAGAGCAGGGGGGCTCGTTCCAAGGCCACTGGGCTTTCCAGCCCATCGCTCGCCCATTACCCCCCACCAACTTAGACGCAAATCTTGTCAGCAATGATATCGATCGTTTCATTTTGAAAGATCTCGTGGATCAAAATACCACATTTGCCCCCGAAGCCGACCGTCGCACCCTTGCGCGTCGCTTGAGCTTTGACTTAACCGGCTTGCCTCCAACAGCCGAACTTGTTGAACGATTTGTTCATGATTCGGATCCAAGGGCTTACGAAAAACTGGTTGATGAATTACTCGCTTCAGAACACTACGGCGAACGTATGGCGATGTGGTGGCTTGATCTCGTCCGCTATGCAGATACCGTCGGTTATCACGGGGATCAGAATGTTGGCATCTCACCCTTTCGAGACTATGTCATTCGCTCCTTCAATCAAAATCGTCCGTTTGATCGCTTCACCATCGAGCAACTCGCTGGAGATCTTCTCCCGAGCCCCACGCAAGAACACTTGATTGCCTCTGGCTATAACCGCTTAGGCATGATGAGTGCCGAAGGTGGTGTCCAAGATAAAGAGTATTTGGCAAAGTATATCGCTGAACGTGTTCGCAACGTGGGTGGCACATGGATGGGCGTCACTCTCGGCTGCTGCGAATGCCATGATCACAAATACGATCCATTCTCCTCACGCGAGTTTTATCAAATGGAAGCTTTCTTCGCCGACATCGAAGAAAGAGGTCTATACTCCGGTGCTCACGAAAGTGGTGCCTGGGGTGCTACCATGCAAGTGCCCACTCCCGAACAAACCGCAAAGTTACAAGAGCTCGATCAACGAATTGTTGAACTCAAGAAAGTTCTCGCAACGTCCACACCGGCACTCGAAGCCGAGCAAGCACAATGGGAATCTACCTTACCCAAATGGACCGTTCTAAAACCAACCGAAGTCACTGGCACCGGTGGTGTTACACTTACGATCCAAGAGGATGCAGCGATTCTTGCCAGTGGCGAATCCCCCGCTACCACGCAATATGACCTCACCTTCTCCGATATCGCAGCCACTTTGGGCGAAGGCAAATCGATCACTGCCATTCGTCTTGAGGTTCTACCAGACGGTTCGCTCCCCGCACG
>JBILTA010000295.1:0-6818 GCA_044371785.1 Pirellulaceae bacterium
GGGGAAGTTCAAGTGGTAGTGGCTGGCGGTAGCGGGCTCAACGCGATGCCTAAGCTCGTCTTCTAAATTCAACGGGCAGAACTGAAACATGCGAGTCTCTTTTGCCGTCAATCGCCGAAGTCGCTGGCTAGTCAATCAAAGGCGGCGTGAAACGATCATCACCGACTTGATTGCTCCACCACGACTTGATTTTTCCAATCCCAACAATTCCTTCCATCTCATTCTCTTTTGAAGTAGTGCCATGCCTGACAACCTAACAATCCGCGATGGAAACGGGAATGCGACTTTGGTTCGAACGACCGAGGTCGCTGGAGTTCATGTTCCTCATCATGTACCAGCGGGATATGACGCCCAAGATGATATGTTGAAAGTGAAATCCATCCAAAAGAAGTGGCGGGATTCTTTCACCATGCCACTCAGCAATCAATGGGATGTGGTGAGTTCTGGTGGCGTTACAGCGACATCGGCTGGCGGGGTGTTAACAATTGCTTCCGGGACCAATGCAGGTGGTTTTGTCGAACTGGTCAGCAAACAGACCTTTACCATTCCCTGTCGGGCTATGGCAGGTGCGCAAACAGGGGTAAGACAGGCCAATACGCACGAGTATATCGAGCTGGTGAGTGTTGATCCGGAAACGGGAATTCCGGATGATCGCAACCGAATTTCAGTCAACATCGGAGGATCGGCATCGACCACCGTGACTCAGATGATTCATGAAGTGCAGAACGGTGGTATCACGCCCCTTGCCTCGGCTGCTGTAACCATCGTTACCACGAACACTTATTCTGTGTTAGAAGTGGAACCGTTTAGCGATGAAGCTTACGTTCACTCCCGAACCATGGATGCACCGACGGGGCGCACCAATAGCTATGTGCGGCATCAACAAATCCCTGATCCAAACGCGATATATAAACTAAGGGTTCGCACCTTGAATCATGCCGCTTGGCGTCCGATTATTGGCGCAGTGGCGGGGGTGGGCAACGTCATTACCTTGACCGTTACGGGCCATGGTTATTTGACGGGAGCAACCGTATGGGTTGAATCTCTACATGGAGTGACCAATAACGGGACCATTGTGCGTGGTAATTTCGTAATCACCGTTGTCGATGCGAATACGATTTCGTTGGATAGTACGATCTTCGAAGGGACTTATGCTCCCTCGACTGGTCGTGTTGCTTTGGCCGCTGCTCCAGCTGCCTCGCATAACCTGCAGTTTCAGTTTATCAACGTTCAAGACTATGCGGAACTCACTGCTGAAATCACCGCTGGACGTGGTCAAACGGCTGTAGGTCAAGCGATCGCCGTTGCCCTGGTTCAATCGGGTACTGGAACCTCTTCGATTTCGGTACAAGGTACGGCGGCTCATGATGCGGTGGTAGCGGGCTCACCGATCCGAGTTGCGGGGCGCGGCTTATCGGCTGCTTATACCGCGGTAGCCTCGGGTGATACCACCGACTTGGTCACGACACTGCAAGGCATTTTGATCTCGCGTCCGTGGCAGATACCGGAACTTGAATGGTCCTATACGGCCGCTGCCGGTGGAATCGTCAACACCACAGATGTCGTTCTGGCTGGCGCTGCTGGAGCAGGATTGCGACGTTATCTCACCAGCCTGCAAATCAAGGGCACCAACGCAGTTGCCACGGAAATTGTGGTCAAAGATGGAGCTACCATTATCTGGCGCGGTCATGTGAGTGCCAATATGCTCGATATGAACGTGATCACCTTCAGCAATCCTCTTCGCACGACGGCCAATGCGGCACTCAATATCGCGTGCATCACGACCGGCGCTGCGGTTTATGTGAACGCTCAAGGGTATACCGCACCTTAACCGCGATTCCTTTTCTTCTTCGAGACTCTTTCGACTTGTTATGCGAATCATCTTGGCATACCTCATCATAGTTCTCAACTTCCCATTTCGGCTGCTATCGCCGTCATGGTGGCGAGATTGGAACCAGCGTCACCGACTCCTCTTTCGTTATCACGATGGTTCGCAGTGGCAAGCGATCGATCCATTGGTTGCCGTGATGGGATTAAGTGACCATCCACAGTATCGGGGAGATCTGCATCCACGCTTGGTGGAACAAGGGGATCAAGAAGCGATTCAGATTACCTTGAACGCAGTGAAAGATGTTTTTCGCGTTCAAGATTACGATCATGGGACGCGACGTGGTCTGACACTTGGTGAACAACTTCAATTGCTCTATACGTTTTCACAGTATTTGGAACTGCTAAAAAAAAGTACCGACCTTTCGCCGATGCCGCCATCCTCTATGGCATCGACCTCAACCGGCTCTACCGCTCCCGCAGCCGCAGCGACTACGAACAATTCGTAGCAATTTATTTATTGCGATTCCGGTCTCACAATCGCTTGGCGCATCAAGTTCAATTAGGTGTGCAATCTGCCTTATCGAAATGGCTAGGCATCGAGATGGGAGAATGTTGGTTCCATTCTTTGGCGGATAGTGCCGACGAAGCTCAATTGTTGCGGGATCTACATCGTGGACAATCCTAAGGCCTCATTACCGAACTATCAGCCGATTCGACTGGGCGATGGTTCACCATTGGAACTGCCGCTGGAGTGGGAGGAAGCCCGCCTAAAGTTACGAGCCATTTCGTTCGAACAATTTGTACTTTCGAACGATCCGCGGTTAACACGTTGGTACAATGCCGCCCGATTCGATCGCGAACCGCCCAGCGATTGGCCCGGTACCTGGCGTGAAGCACCGAAGGAGAAGTCAACGGGTGCGAAGGAATCAACAGAAGCGAACCTCGCTCCGCAGAATATGACGGCGCCCACATCTAACGGGACTACTGATGGAGCTGAGCCCGAAGAGCCCGGGACCGCGATTCCCACAAAAAGCCAGTCGACTACATCGGCCATACGATCACCCGATACGGAACCTCAATCACCTTCGACCGCTGCTGAGAACTCACCGCAACCGAGTCCTCTGAGTCGTGGGCTTGATAAGGTCCAAACGACACTTGATGCTGTGGGGGCTGTAGAACCGACACCGATCGCCGATGGCAGCAATGCGGTGATTTCGCTCGTTCGAGCCGCCACGGAACCAGGCCGGCGCAAAGAGCATCTTTCGAATGCCGCGATATCAGCGATTTCGGTCATTCCTTATGTCGGTGATATCGCCAAGTCTTGGAAATACGGTAGCAAAGCAGCTAAATCGACCTCTGCGGCTGCGAAGTCTGCTCCCGCTCCCAGTGCTGCACAAAACTACGGCACATCGGTCTCCAATGTTTCCTCGTCTTTGAGCAGTTTGGTCACTTCGCTCGCCTTTGATGCAAGTACATCGGCGGGATCTCCGTCGGCTAACCAGACAGCAGGAGCAAGCAACGGTACGGCATCAGCAGGAAGTGGTGGGGCAGGGGGGAGCAGCGGAGGAGGAGCTGGTGGTGGCGGTGGCCCTGGCAATCCAGGTACACCCGGACCCGGCTCACCTTCTGGCGGGCAACCCGGCCAACCCCATCAAGTGAACTCGGTCCTTACCAAACTGTGGGATGGACTAAAAACGGTTTTTGAGAAGGTTGCTCCTTTCGCTAGCCAGGTGGCACAGGCCACTTTCACCTTCATCACCTTCAATACGGCTCTTTATGCAGCCAACCGGGCCCAGCTGAAGCTCAATGAGAATCTGCGGCTCTATAGCGGCGAGATCCAAGCGGCCTATATGCGTTTGGAAGCCGGGCGAGTAATGCGAGATGTCACTCGAGCGCGTTCGGTCGAAGGAAACCTCGCGGGACTCTCCGATGCGCAGAATCGGTTGGAGCGAGCTCAAGAGGAATTCACTCGACCCTTGCAGCAAGTCGTATTGAATTTACAAACCAAGATCACCGACGGCGTGGCGGCGATTTTGGAGCTGGTGGATTCGGTGGAAGGGATCACCGAGTGGATGGAAGAGTTCTTTCGCAAAGAGAGCGAACAGATATCGTCTCGCAACCTGATCGATGCGATCGAACGGCGGCGGCAACAACAACGCGACGAGATTCAACAGCAAATGGCGGAAGCTAGGCGGCATTTTCAGGGTGGTCAACGTCCTACATTTTGAGAGCCTTATTCATTCATGGCGGGAACCGAAGTTTTTTACAACGGCGTTTTGATGCGCGACTGCGAAACGCAGGCCTTCGAGCAGAGTATCCAGTACGATTCGAGCGGCACGGATGTTTTGTTTTCGAGGTTTCGTATTCGAGTCGTCTCGACCTTGGCGGGTCTAGTCGATCGCGACTTCAGTGGCGAACATGCTTCGACGATTGGGCTCAAGGAGGAAGATGTCGCGGTAACAACGGTCGAACGCATGCAAGAGCTCCAGGCTCGCTTACAAGAAGTGCGGCAAGACTTTTGGTATGCACTCAGCGCTTCGATCGATGAAGGGGGCCGAGTTCCCCTCGATGGCAAGTTCCAGATCCTGCTAGCGGCCACTGGCAAGTCCGAAGGGAACCTCGAAAGCTATTCGGGCGATACGGCCATTTATCGCAAAGATGTCATCGACTTGAACAACGGGCCGAAGCCTTTAGCGGTGCGGATCTCGCAGGTTTACAGTGGCCGGGCGATGCGAGTGGAATTCGAAGTGGAGGTCTGTCGCTGTTTATGTCCTGGCGATGATTCGAGTACCACGCCTCCAGTAGCCGGTGCGCTGGGGAACGCAGAAGTGCTCAATAATCGCTGGTATTTGAGTGAAAGCAAAGGGGAAGATTGGAAAACGACGCGGATGATCACCGGGCAATTGCGGATTCGAGACCAACGAAGCTGGGCTCAGGCGATGCGTTATCTTTGTATTCCACCACTGCTCGATGGATACAAACGGCTCAGTCAAGAATTTGTTACGGACGCCACCGGCCTAGTGCTCAATTACACGATTCGCGATCGCGAGGAACATGCGGCTCCACCGCCTTATTGTGTCGACTGGAGCGGAGCGTTTGCGGTCACAAATTCCCACGTTCAAGGTCACATGCAAGCGGACTGCAGCGTGCGGGTGGTGGGGAAACCTGGTGCCAACAAACAAGTCCTCATCCATCAGGGGCTTGAAGTTGCTTATCAACGTTTGCAATGGCGCGGAGGCCCCACCAATAGCAACGGAGCGCACGTCATTCCGCTCAATATTGCGATCATCGAAACGCTGAATGAACCGATCGTCGAAATCCGGATCTCAGTGCAATTGACTGGATCTAATTTGGAGCTGTTGGCGGTGACTAGTGATACCATTGGCAAGCAACTCGTATTTCCCGGCTATACCGAAACCGCTTGGCCGGTTCCGACCCCGTTCGACTCGAATTCACCCGCTGGGATCTTTGCTTGTTACCTTAAGAGTCCCTGTGTCAAGTGGCATGGGATTGCTGGCGCAAGCGAATCGATCACCAACTTCGATGGCGATTTGCAAACCAATGAATCGATAACCCAAGCCACTCGATTTGAACGATCCGAACAATGGCGATTTTACGAAGTCCCCGCGCTGCAGGATTCTTTACCCTTTCGTTCGCCTGCGGATCTCAGTGCTCAACAACTATCGGAACTCGCTTACACCTATGTCGAGATGGATGATACCTATGATTTGCACGATGGCGTAATTGCTTTGCCTCTCAGTAAACCTCGGACCGTTTTGATTCCTACGGACAATGGTTCGGTGACGATATCGCAGGAAACAACCATTATTCGATTGCATCAGGGTATCGCGTATCATCATTTCAGCTATGCGGCGGAACGGATCGGCGACTGGCCCACGATTCCGCAACCAGCATCGAGGTTCCTTACTCCTTCAGGTATTCTCGAAGTGATGATGGACCATAAGATCGCTTTGCACAATCCACGTAATGGCGACGACTTACAGCGTAAAGTCTATCGCGTGCAGGGAACCATCAAATACGCCATGTCGCGTATGCCGCAGCTCACCGATCAGCTTCGTTATCAAGGCAACCCGATGACTCAATCTTTGGCGGGTGGCTGGGTCAATCTATCGAAGATCTATTCGACTTCCTAGGAGAATGATGCTATGCCTCCGCAACTGGTCTATCCCCATTTGCGCTCCCGCGCCACTCAGGACGAGATTCTGATTGCCATTCGCGACCGTTTACGCACTGCCATCGATGTGCTCAACGATTCGAATTGTTTTGTTACCGATCAACCGATCCCGCTGCACATGCCTAACGGAGCATGCTGCGTTACCGTGGCTCCCGGCGAGGGGACCTTTCCGCCTGAATTTTTCTCCGGTGGCGGTAATGCGACTTTAACTGAGCAAGGGAGCGTCATTGTCACTCCCATGGTCTGTATGAAACTCGACCGCCCATTTCGGAGCGAACAGGCCCTCCTTCAACCAGATCGCGGACTACTTTGGTGGAAACGCTCGATCCTGCAAGCTCTTCTAGTATGGGACCCCACCAATTTCCCCGGCCCCTCCTGGGAAGTTTCCACCCCCGACGGCCGTCCGTTACTTCGCAGCGAACTGCAACCGATCCGAGCCTCCGCGCCCGCAGACGTGCCGGATCATGGTGGTTGGTTGGGGATGCAGCTGGTGTTGGCGATGCAATGGGACTGGGAAATGAGCTAAAGGCTAAATAGGCAAACTGAGCTAAATGGTAGAAGTTACTCTGTACATCGTTGATTTTCCCCACTCTTGAGTGGTACGAGTCAATCCGTTTTCACCTCTTTATCACTCTCCCGTTGGTTTTGCCAATCTTGATCTTCATGAATCAACACACGGATCACGTTCGAAGGCAGTCTCGTGTGATGAATCGAATCACGTAATTGCTGTGGATTCTTACTTATTCCGACATGGCGTCGAGGTAAGCGTGACAACTCCAAGCCAGTCGACCTT